>ONIY01000069.1 GCA_900318065.1 uncultured Prevotellaceae bacterium | reverse complement strand
ACGGCATTGATGATGTTGTTCTTCTTGCCGTCGGTGGTCACGGTGGCTGTCACGCCACTGGCAAGGTTCTTGACAAAGACGTTGTTGTCCTTGACATATGCCACCTGGCTGCCATCGGGCGATAGTGTGGCGATTTCCTCGCCGCCAGCATCCGACAGGCGTTCCAGCTTGTTCTCCTTTATATTATAGATATAGTGGTCGGCGGTGAACGAGTAGCGATAAATGGGGTTGCTATTGTTCCACAAGAGGATGCTCTTTTCGTCGCTCGACATGGTGTATCCGTCCCACGACTTGACAGGATTGTCAACAATCTTGGCGTTGTCGAAGAAGGTGGTCACGTCTTTCTCCTTCTTGTAGCTGTACTTGGAGATTTGAGTTCCCTCATAGTTGAACTGGTAGTAGTAGCGTCCGTCGAGAGCGGGCTGACTTGATGGGATTCCTCTCACGCGCGCTCCACCGAGCACAAAATCGTCTAACTCAAATGCATTGGCCGCCGAGCAGCACAGCAAGGCAGCAATCACAGGCAAAATGTATTTCTTCATATTTTATATATAAGTGTTAATGGTCAAATGTTAGAGTGATAAGCGCAAAGCTTTGTGAAAACTAGAAAACTGCTTTCCACTCTTTTAGGGTGCGAGTCTCGGGATCAACTGTCACACCCACTTTCACTTTGCGGCGAGGGTCGTTCCAGTAGGGTATGAGGTAGTTCTTCTCGTCAATCTGCGCCAGGGCATCGTCGACGGTTGCGGTTGCCGAGATTTTCAGCTCCAGCACATAGATGGTGTTGCGGTTCTTGAGCACCACGTCGCAGCGGCCGCGGGCGTTCTTTACCTCGGTCTGAGTCTCAATGCCCACGCAATCGAAGAGCACTTTCAATATCGTTTCAAAGTCGCGTTCGCTCTTGTTGCTAAGGTCGTAGGGCAGTGCCGAGAGATAGCTCTGCACCGCGGTGAGTGCATCGTCGATGTTGTCGCGCCTTATAGCGCGCTGCACGGCCATTATCAATGAGCGGTTGGCACTGGGCGACTTGCTCAGGTAGTGTGGCATCAGGGTGTAGTAAAGCCCCGAATGCACCTCACCGTTAGGAATGCCCAGAGTATAGATTTCGAACTCCTTGTCGTAGTGTGTGATAGTGAGATAACCGCTCTGATACAAGATGGGTATTGCGCTATCCATGTTGTCGTAGGGCTGGTTGAAGTCGCGGCTGTAGAACTCGGCTCCCTCAATGTCGCTGAGCATGAAATTATACTGATCCAGAATCTTTATCAACGCAGCAGGCGTAGCACTTTCAAACCAGTAGTCTTTAAGGACATTGTTGGCAAACGTGTTGACAATGCTAAAAGGATTGTACACGTCAATCATCTGTGGTCCAAAGTGATATCCGTCGTAGCGATCACGCAGTTGCTGCATCATCTCCTCGGGTGTCTTGTCGTTCTTTAATGCCAGGGTCTTTATGTCTTCCTTGAAATCCCTCTCCAGCTCTTGGGCGGTAATGCCACACAACCCCTCCCACTGCTCAAGCATTGAGATGTTGCTCAAGTTGTTGATAGTAGAGAAGATCGACATTTGTGAGAACTTGGTGATGCCGGTAATAAACACAAATCGCAGGTGGTCGCCCATATTCTTAACGGGACCGTAGAAGGAGTTGTAGATGGAGCGAACTGCATTCAACTTGTCGTCGTCGCCAATCATGTTGAGCACTGGTGAGTCATACTCGTCGAAGATGAGCACCACCTTGTTGCCAGTGACTTCATGGGCGGTTTTGATAAGGCGCATGAGTCGGTCTCCATAATTTGTTTTAGCTTCCAGACCAATGATTTTATATTTCTCTTCATGGCTGAGCAGCAGTGAACTAAGCGATTCTTCAACAGCTTTTGGTTCATCGCGCTTGCACTTCGACATGTCGAAGTGCAAAACAGGATACTCTGTCCAGTCTTTTTCGAGTTTCTCGATAGCGAGGCCTTTAAACAACTCTTTGTGTCCCTGGAAATAGTGCCTCATGGTTGAGCACAGCAACGACTTGCCAAACCGCCTGGGGCGACTCAGAAAAATCGCATTGCCATAATTATTGGTAAGGTTGTAGATGTACTCCGTCTTGTCAACATAGACAAAACCATCTTTAATGATGCTTTCAAAATCCTGCACTCCAGCAGGGAAACGACGCTGTGCCATAATTCAGTTGAGTTGTAAAGAAGTTGAAGAGTTGAACAGTAGAGCAGTAGAATAATTGAATAGTTTTTGGAAATGGCGATTAAACCACTATTGCTCCCAAAAACATGCTTTCACGGTTACAAAGTTACAATTATTTTTCTCAATCTAAAAACAAAACAGCATTTTTCATGCTGTTTGTGTGAAAGTGTCGTGGAGCCTGGTAGAGTGGTGGAGTGTGCCGCCTTGTCTACCAGGTGCCATACTCGGTGCGCACCGCATCGATGCGCAGCAGGATGAACAGCAGTATCGTGAACCCCCACAGCGACGAGCCGCCGTAGCTGAAGAAGGGTAGGGGTATACCTATGACTGGGACTATACCTATCACCATGCCTATATTGATGGTGAGGTGGAAAATGAGCATAGAGGCAACACAGTAGGCATAGACTCGTCCAAATGTGGTGTGTTGCCGCTCGGCAATGGCTATAACTCTGAGAATCAGTGTTAAGAATAGGATGAGCACTGCCGATGTGCCTATGAACCCCTGCTCCTCGCCAATGGTGCAGAAGATGAAGTCGGTGTGCTGCTCGGGCACGTAGTTGAGCTTGGTCTGCGTTCCCTCGAGGAAGCCTTTTCCCGTGAGACCGCCTGAGCCAATTGCTATTTTCGACTGGTTGACGTTATAGCCTTTGCCCTTGGGGTCTTCAACAATTCCCAGGGCAATGTTGATGCGGTTTTGCTGGTGAGGCTTGAGCACATGATTGAACACGATGTTGACCGAGAACATGAAAATTATCGACACCACAGCAAATATCACCGTAGTGAGCACTTTGTTCAGGTCGTCGTGGAACATTCCTATGAGCAAGTAGATGAGCGACAGTGGGATAACGGTGAAGAAGAACACATATCCGTTGATGTGCACTCCAAGTGCCGAGAGACCCCACGCAATCAGTGCGCAGGCGATATATCCCAGCGCCACATTACGCCCCAGGATTAGCGACCGGCAATACACGAGCAGCATGAGTACAATCACCACCATGATGATAGTGAGCACAATGAAGGTGCCTAGCGGGATGCCCATCACCAGCGTGCCGGCAAACTTGAGCACCAGCACAAAGTAACTCACCGCACAGAGCAGCGCAAACAGCACAAATCCACTCATTCCCTCACGGTACAGCACCAGGATGAGAGAGAAATACACCAGTGCCGAGCCAGTCTCATTCTCAAGGATGATGCACATCACTGGCAGCAGGATGATGCCCACGGGGACAATGTAGGTGCGCCAGCCCTTGAGATTGAAGCCATAGGTGCTGAAGAGCTTGGCAAGCGCCAGTGCAGTGGCGGTCTTGGCAAACTCGGCAGGCTGCAGACTCACCGGGCCAAACTTTAGCCACGAGTGCGAACCCTTGATGTTGGGAGAGACAAATGCCGTGACAATGAGGATGATAATCATTATGGCATAGATGGGATAGGAGTAGGCCTCATAAAGCCTGCGGTCGATGAGCAACAACGAGAAGCCAATGACAAACGAAAGTCCTATCCACATGAACTGCTTGCCCGAATAGGTGTCGAAGTCAAACATGCTCACCTGGCTACTGCTCGTTGTGGTGGCGGCATAGATGCTCACAGCACCGTAGACGACCATAATCACATAGAGCAGCACGGTGAACCAGTCGACCGCTGCCAGCAGTTTGTTGCTGTTGTCGGTGTTGTTATCCCTTGTAGATGCCATTGCGTGAGTTGATAGCCCTGATGGGTGAGGTTAGTATTGCTTTTTCCTGCTCGCTATGTGATGGCAACCCACTGCCGTTGTGGTTGCTCTTGGTAGTGTTGCTTGCTGTGGTAGCTGCTGGTTGCTGAGTGCTGTCGGGCTTGAGCTGTGGTTGTTCTTGCTCTTGCTCGAAGACCGACGGTTGCTCCTCAAGCCAGCGGTCGCTCCACTTGCTTGCGCGGGACTCTATCTCGTCGCTTTCGCCTCGCAGGTAGCGCTCGAGTATCATGGCGCCCAGAGGCACAGCTACTTGTGCACCAAAACCGGCGTTCTCCACAAAGACGCACAGCGCAATCTTGGGGTTCTCTTTGGGTGCAAATCCCATGAACACCGAGTGGTCGCGACCGTGCGGGTTCTGAACGGTACCTGTCTTGCCACACACTTCGAGACCTGGCAAGTTGGCGCCACGGCAAGTGCCGCCTGTCACTGCCATTCTCATGCCCGTTGCCACGTCCTCGTAATAGGTGCGGTTGATGGGCGGTTCATGTCGCTCGGTGAACTCCTTGGGAACGCCCACATCGCGAATTTTCTTCACCACATGAGGGGTGTAGAAGAAACCGCGGTTGGCAATCGTGGCGCTCAGATTGGCGATTTGCAGCGGTGTCGCCATGATTTCGCCCTGGCCTATGGCGATAGAGATCACGGAGTTGGCTCCCCACTTGTCCTTGCCAATGTGCTCGTTATAGAACTTGGCGTTAGGAATAAATCCACGGCTCTCACCTGGCAAGTCGATGTTCAGGCGGTAGCCATAGCCCATCGACACCATGTAGTCCTTCCACACGGTGAATGCCGAGTCGAGGTTCTTATACTTGTGATTGCGGAGCATGTAGTACAGTCCCCAGCAAAAGTATCCGTTGCACGACGTGGCAAGGGCTGGCTGCAGCGAGATGGGCGAGCCGTGGCCGTGGCAGCCCACTTTAAGGCCCTTGTTGATGTAACCTCGATAGCAGGGATAGGACGTTGACAGATTAGTGATGCCTTCCTGCATGAATATCAGGCCCTGGGTGGGCTTGAAGGTAGAGCCAGGAGGATAGGCCGCCATGATTGAGCGGTCAAAGAGTGGCTTGCTGGGGTCGGTAACGAGTTTGGAATAGTTCTTGCCGCGGTCTTTGCCCACGAGCAGTGCGGGGTCATAGGTGGGGCTGGTGACCAGCGCGAGCACCTCGCCAGTGCTGGGCTCGATAGCCACAATGGCACCTCTCTTGCCTCGCATTATTTTCTCGCCAAATTGCTGCAAGTCGATGTCGATGCTCAGTTGCAGGTCTTTGCCCGCCACTGGTGCCACATCGTCCTTGCCGTCGTTATATGGTCCCTTGATTCTTCCCTTAGCATCGCGAATAGAGATTATCTTGCCCTTCACGCCACGCAGATATTTCTCGTAGCTTTTCTCCACGCCCAGGTCGCCGGTGTAGTCGCCAGGAATGTAGTAGTTGTCGGAGTCGCGCTCGATATCCTCGGCATTTACTTCGCGAATGTCGCCCAGGACGTTGGCGGCAGCTACATAGTTGTATCGCCTGATGATGCGTTGTGAGATGTCAAAGCCCGGGAATCGGTGTAGAATCTCCTGGAGTCGTCCATAGGTCAAGGAGTCGAGGTTCTGCACCAGTGGCTGCGGGGTGGTGGCGCTGTAGTTCTTGTTCTTCTTGGGGTCGCTCATGTTTTTCCACAGCAGGTCGAAGTCCTCTCTCTTGAGTTGCAGAATCCTGCACATGGTGGTGGTGTCGAAGGGTTGAACGTCTTTAGGCACCAGCACAAGGTCGTAGGCTGGCTCGTTGTAGACCACGAGCTTGCCGTTGCGGTCATATATTTGTCCGCGCGAGGGGTGGGTAATCTTAGTGGAGCGTGCGTTGCTCACTGCAATCTCCCGGTACTTCTCGTCAAGGATTTGCAGGTCAAAGAGCTTGCACAGGTATATAATGGCAACGACGACAATAAAGCCGCCTATCACATATTTACGCTTCTCTAAGTTATAATCTTTTCTCACGATCGGTGCTCACTAAACTGTCGATACCAAAAATCAATAAAATAGATAGCACGCTGCTGGCGATGATGCGCAGCAGTGTGAGCCCAATGTTGTGGAGAGTGAAAGCTTGAGTGAGGAACAGCACAAAGCAGTAGATGGTCACCAGCGTTGCCATGTACTTGAGATAATTAGTTATTCCCAGTGAGTCCATCGACGGGAACGGGTCGTTATCCTCGTCGTCCTTGAGGATGAATAAGTCAAAGACGGGGCGCCTCATGATGGTCATCACGGTGCACGCCAGCGCGTTCATGCCCTGAGTGTTGTTGAACATGTCGACAAAGAGGCCAAAGAGGAAGGCTATCGTCAGGGTCCAGTTCAAGGAGTAGCTCAAGGGCAAGCGCAGGATGAGGTAGATGTAGATGATGGGCATTGCCACGCCAAAGAGGATGATCTTGCTGCAAATCACCTGAGCCACCAGCAAGGCGATAAAGAGGATGAGGAAATGGAACAGGGTGTTTTTCATCGTGTCATGCCTCCTTCCTCCTTGAGCGAGGTGGCATCCTCGCTCTCAAGTTGCTTGAGCTCGTCCTTCATGTTGTTCTTGATGATGTGGACATTGCTCAGGTGGGTGATTTTGCACGACAACTTGACGATTAGGGTCATGAAGTTGTCTTCCTTGGTAGTGGGTGAAATTCTTTCCACCACGCCCACCATGAATCCCTGTGGGAAACTGAGCGAACTGCTGCTGGTGACCACAGTGTCGCCCATGTGATACTGGCCCACCTTGGGCAGGTCTTTGAGGATGGCGTGGTCGGTAGTCTTTCCGTCCCACACGAGCAGTCCAAAGTTTCCGTTGCCCTTGAGCTCGCAGGTGATCTTGGTGTCGGGGTGAAGAATCGACATGATTCTTGCCGAGTGGGTGTTCACGGCGTCGACTATTCCCACCACTCCGTTCATGTCCATCACGCCCATGTAGGGCTCGATGCCATCGTCACTGCCGCGGTCGATGGTGATGTAGTTGCTGGGATTTACCACGCTGTTGCTAATCACGTGGGCCGAGATGAACGAGTAGTTGCCCTTGCCGCTGACGCTGGCGTCGGGCTTGGCGCCATATTTGAGCTCCATGTCGTTAAGTTGTTGGCGCAGCGCCAGGATCTCCATCTTTTGCTCGGCATTCTGATGATGGAGGTCCTCGTTTATCTCCTTGAGATGGAAATAGTTGGAAGTGCCGTTCACCGCCTTGGAAATGGTCGCCACGGTGCCGTTGGCCGAGGTGAGATACACGCTCTGCTGGAATGGGTTGGAACGGAACAACAAGACGAGGCTCAAAATCACGTAGAACGCGAAAATGAACCACGAACTGTTCTTTATGAAGAAGTTGACTAGATTGTTCATCTCTTCGAGCCTTCATGTGGCTATACAACACAAAAAGGTGGGTCGTGTCGCATGGGCCCCACCTGTAACGTGCTGCTTGGGTTAGCAACAAGTGGGATTAGCGTTTCAGGAACTTGAAGCGCTTGATGTTCTTCAGAGCCACTCCAGTGCCCTTGGCTACTGCGTGCAAGGGATCGTCGGGAACTTGGAATGGAATTCCTATCTTGTCGGTCAAGCGACGGTCAAGGCCTCGCAGCAGAGCACCGCCACCAGCCAGATATACACCGTTTTTCACGATGTCGCTATACAGCTCGGGGGGAGTTTGCTCCAGAGCGCTAAGCACTGCCGCCTCAATCTTTGAGATTGACTTCTCGATGCAGTGGCTAATTTCCTGATAGGAAACAGGCACCTCCATGGGCAAGGCAGTCATCTGGTTAGGACCGCGCACGATGTAGTCCTCGGGTGGGTTCTCAAGCTCGGTAAGGGCCGATCCCACGTTGATCTTGATGCGCTCGGCAGTGCGCTCGCCCACCTTCACGTTATGGGCGCGGCGCATGTGCTCGCGAATGTCCTCGGTCAGGTCGTCGCCGGCAATGCGGATGCTCTTGTTGCTCACGATACCTCCCAGCGAAATCACGGCAATCTCGGTAGTACCACCACCTATGTCGACAATCATGTTGCCCTCGGGGGCAAGAACGTCGATACCTATTCCCAGGGCAGCTGCCATGGGCTCGTAGATCATGTACACGTCACGGCCACCAGCGTGCTCGCTCGAGTCGCGCACGGCGCGAATCTCTACCTCGGTAGAGCCCGAGGGGATGCACACTACCATTCGCAGCGATGGCGAGAACCAGTGGTTCTTCTGGCTCACCTTCTTGATCATGCCACGAATCATGAGCTCGGCGGCGTTGAAGTCGGCAATCACACCGTCGCGCAGCGGTCTCACGGTCTTGATGCCCTCATGCACCTTTCCCCTCATCTCGCGTGCGGTCTCTCCCACAGCCATGAGTTTCTGGGTCTTGGTGTCGAGAGCCACTACCGATGGTTCATCAATTACTATCTTGTCGTTGTGGATAATAATTGTGTTGGCTGTTCCTAGGTCAACAGCAATTTCTTGAGTAAATGAGAATAATCCCATATCTTATATCTTTGTCATTTTATGAGATGGAGTGGCGCACTTCGTTGTAAATCACAACTTTACATGCGGCACAACCATCCCGATGGTTACACTACACTATATTTAGTGTGCAAAATTAGTCAAAATCTATCAACTAATAAATTAATTTGGCAATAAAAAAGCACGAAAAAATTTTTTTAACACCTTGCCCACTGTTTTAGGTGATGTGCCGCTCATGATATCAGGATTCTGCGATGTCGTCCGAGGCATCTTTGTCGAGGTTGCCGTCCCACAGGTAGTGCTTTGTCTCACGGGCTATTACACCCGAGAGCAGCAGCAGGGCAACGAGGTTGGGCAGCGCCATCATGGCGTTCATGATGTCGGCGATGTTCCACACCACGCCCAGGCTCATCACGCAGCCTATGAAGCACACGATAAGCCACACGATGCGATAGAAACGGATGCTGCGCTTGCCTGCCAGGTACTCCATCGCGCGCTCGCCGTAGTAGCTCCACCCCAGGATGGTGGAGAAGGGCCAAAGGCTTTCTTGGTGAGCAGGCCTCCGTCGTGGAAGTTTATCTCGGGATAGGCGATGATGCTGGTGGTGAGCACCAGGCCTGTCATGGCACACACGATGACGGTGTCCCAAAAGGTGCCTGTGGAACTCACAAGTGCCTGGCGCACAGGATTCTTGGTGCGGGCGGCAGCCGCCACAATGGGTGCCGAGCCCATACCCGACTCGTTGCTGAACAGTCCGCGAGCGATACCATATCGCGCTCCCATCATGATTGCAGTGCCTGCAGCGCCGCCTATTCCGGCTTTCATCGAGAATGCCTCACGGCATATCATGCACACTGCCTCCCACACATACTGGTGGTTGATGCACAGGATGTAGAGGCATCCCAGCACATAGAGCACTGCCATGAATGGCACGAAAGCCGAGCAAATCCTGCCAATGCTCCTCACGCCGCCAATGATTACCACACCCACAAGTGTCATTATCAGGATGCCCATAACGATGCTCAAGTAGAACCTGGGCTCATAGCTCATGCTAAGGGCGTTGTTGAGCCATGCCGTGGCGCTTGCCACGGTGCCGTTGTCCTTGAGCAGCATGATGAAGTTCTCGCTGATGGCGTTGGCCTGCACGCCGTTGCCAATGCCAAATGCTGCTATTGCCGTGAAGATGCAGAAGAGCACCGCCAGCCACTTTTGTCCCAGGCCTCTCTCAAGTGCATACATGGGCCCGCCCAGCATGTTACCGTCGCTGGTCTTTACGCGGTATTTGATAGCTAGTAGACCCTCGCTGTACTTGGTGGCGATGCCAAAGATGCCGGTGAGCCAGCACCAAAGCACGGCGCCCGGGCCGCCCAGCGACACTGCCGTTGCCACGCCAATGATGTTGCCCGTGCCAATGGTGGCCGCCAGCGAGGTGGCAAGAGCGGCAAACTGGCTCACGTCGCCTGTCGAGTCCTTGTCCTTTGACACCGATAACTTGATGGCAGTGAATATCTTGCGCTGTGGCACACGCAGCCTGAAGGTGAGGAAGATGTGGGTGCCCAGCAATAGTATTATCATGGGCCAGCCCCACACGTAGTCGCTTATGGTTTGGGTGATTTCAACGAAGTTCATGAATATGGTTTTATGTTATGAATAAAACGCAAATTTAATCATTTTTTTTTTAATCAGCAAATCGCGTGGCAAAAAAAAGCAGTTGCCCAAATCATTGGGCAACTGCTTGTGGAGTGCTGCGCTTGGCTATGTGGTTATTAGTCAAGCTTGTGGATGATGAGTCCTGAGCGCAGTTTGGGCTCAAACCAGGTGGCCTTTGGAGGCATGATGTTGCCACTGTCGGCGATGTTGATGATTTGACGCATGGTCACTGGATAGAGTGCCAGAGCCATCTTCATCTCACCGCTGTCAACACGCTTCTTGAGCTCGCCCAAGCCACGGATGCCGCCCACGAAGTCGATGCGCTTGTCGGTGCGCAAGTCCATGATTCCCAGTATATCGCGCAGGATATAGTCGCTGGAGATCTTCACGTCGAGAACGCCAATGGGGTCGTTGTCGTCGTAGGTGCCTTCCTTGGCAGTGAGTGAGTACCACTTGCCCTCAAGATAGAGCGAGAAGTTGTGGAGCTTGCAGGGACGATACTCCTCTTCGCCCTTGCACTCGATGTCGAAATGCTCGCCCACCTTGGCGAGGAATTCCTCGGGGGTGTTGCCGTTCAGGTCCATAACCACGCGGTTGTAGTCCATCACCTTGAGGTGTGACTCGGGGAAGCACACTGCCAGCAGGTAGTTGTACTCTTCCTTGCCGGTGTGGTTGGGGTCGGCCTGTGCCTTCTCCTCACCAATGTGAGCTGCGGCAGCAGTGCGGTGATGACCGTCGGCGATGTAGAGGTAAGGAATTTTAGCAAACTCCTCGGTGATGCGTGCGTTCACTGCATCGTCGGTAATGCACCAGAAGGTGTGGCCAATGCCATCCTCGCTCACGAAGTCATACTCGGGTTCGCCCTTAGCAACAGTGGCGATAATCTCCTCGAGAGGCTCGTTGGTGGGGAACGACAGGAACACTGGCTCAATGTTGGCATTGTTGACGCGGATGTGTTTCATGCGATCCTCTTCCTTCTCGCGGCGAGTGAGCTCGTGCTTCTTGATCTTGCCCTCGATGTAGTCCATATAGTTGGCTGCCACCACGATACCATACTGTGTGCGGCCGTCCATGGTCTGTGCATAGATGTAGTACATCTCCTTGGGATCCTGAACGAGCCAGCCGTTGGCCTGGAATTTCTTGAAGTTCTCAACAGCCTTGTCATAGACTTGTGGGTCATGCTCGGTGGTGCCGTCGTTGAAGTCGATTTCAGGCTTGATGATGTGGTAGAGCGACATCTCGTTGTCGCCAGCCTCGGCTCTTGCCTCTTCGCTCGAAAGAACGTCGTAGGGTTTAGAAGCTACTTTTTCAACTAACTCTTTGGGGGGACGTAACCCCTTGAAAGGTTTTACATTTGCCATGATTTCTCTTTGCTTTGTTTAAATGTTAATTGTGTAAATAAAAGAAAGTTATGTTACTTTTTTTGACTTATTTTTCTTATTCATGCGCTCGCGCTTGATCTTGCGGGCGCAGTCGTTGCAGATGCCGTAGATGTTGAGCGTGTAGTAAGACGAGGTGAAGGCGGCAAACTTGCGCGCATTCATGTAGGCCATGAAGCCTGTGTCCTTCACCAGTTTTGTCTTGCCACAATGCTCGCAATTGAGGTGGATAAACCCCACATGCTCGATGCGTTCATAGGCCACGGCATTGTCGGTGGTTTTTATCTTGTGCAGTATCTTGGCGTCGACAAGAAGGTCCATTGTGTAATACAATGTGGACTGGCTCACAGGAAAATTCTCGTCAAGCATGGCTATCTTCAAATCTTCGATTGTGAACTGCTTCTTGAATTCCAGCACACGGTCAAGTATCTTGAAGCGCTCGGGGGTCTTGCGCTTGCCATTGGCACTGAGAAAGTTGCTGAAATTCTCGATTATAATGCTGTCGTCTTGCTGCTCGCCCATGATGGTTGCACTTTAGCGCTTTGCTGCTTAGAACATCTTCTCGGGGTAGATGCCCTGGCGGTGGAGCTCGGCAAACTTCTCGACCACTGCAGGACGGTCCTCGCTGTAGGTCACGCCAAACCACTTGGAGTCGGTGCGCAGCACCTCAACGGTCGACTGGCCACTCTCCACGAGCTCGCTCACCACGATGGGGATGAAGAACTCGCTCTTGGGAACGTTGATGCTGTGGGTCAGGAAATTCACAAACGAGCGCTCGCTATGCTCGAAATAGTCGGGGGTAAAGCCCCAGAAGTTCATCGACACGGGAGTGGTGGGCTCGAGTTTCTCCACAAGGTCACCCTCGGTGAAGATGATGTTGTGATTCTCGTCGTAGCCTATCTTGGTGCGCTCTACCACGCTCTGGAGCAGTCCGTCCTTGGTCTCGCACACGCCGCGCGACACGGTGCCACTCTCACTCATGGTGTTGCCCACGTTGAAGCCCACCATGAAGTAGCGGTCGTGAGCATCGGCGGGAAGGTCGCTCAAGGCCTTGGCGAGCACCTCAAAGGAGTTGCGGCCATAGAAGTCGTCGCTGTTGATGACGGCAAACGGCTCTTTTATCACGTCCTTGCCCATGAGCACGGCATGATTGGTGCCCCAGGGCTTGGTGCGGTCGGCTGGGCAGGTGAATCCCTCGGGAAGGTCGTCAATTGACTGAAATACTACCTCGGTGGGAATCTTGCTCTCATATTTTGAGAGGATTTTCTCGCGGAACTCCTGCTCGAAGTCGTGGCGAATTACAAACACCACCTTGCCAAATCCGCTGTGGATGGCGTCGTAGATTGAATAGTCCATGATGGTCTCGCCATGAGGGCCCAGGCCATCGAGCTGCTTCAGGCCACCATAGCGGCTACCCATGCCTGCAGCAAGAACAAATAATGTAGGTTTCATATTAAAGTGTAAAATGTTAAGTTTTAAGTGTTAAGTTGCGCCTGCGGCGCGGGGAGAGTGGAACGTGGCATGTGGAACGAGGAACGTGGAACTGTCGAGCATTCAAGCATTATGCATTGTGCATTATTAATTGTGCATTATGCATTGTTACAGGCGGCGAGCTCCGTCGCTGATGATTACCTCGTAAACCATGGGCTCGTGGCCATATTTCTCGTTGAACTTCTCGCAGGCGGTGGCGATGAACTTGTCGTAGAGCTCATCTTTCACCAGGTTGATGGTGCAGCCGCCAAAGCCGCCACCCATGATGCGCGAACCGGTAACGCCACACTCGCGAGCGATGTCGTTCAGGTAGTCGAGCTCAACACAGCTCACCTCGTAGTCCTTGCTCAGCCCGTGGTGGGTCTCATACATGCAACGGCCCACGGTCTCAAAGTCGCCACGCTCCAGGGCGTCGCACACGTCGAGCACGCGCTGCTTCTCGCCAATGACATACACGGCGCGCTTGTAGTCCTCGTCGCTGATCTTGTCGCGAGAGGCCTCGAGCATCTCCATCGATGCGTCGCGCAGGGTCTCAACACCCAGTGTGGCAGCCACGCGCTCACACGACTCGCGGCGCTTGTTGTAGGGCGAGTCAACGAGCTCATGCTTTACTCGTGAGTCAATGAGCACGAGCTTGTAGCCCTTGGCGTCGAAGGGGTAGTACTGATACTCGAGCGAGCGGCAGTCAAGGCGCATCAAGTGGTCTTTCTTGCCAAATACCGAGGCAAACTGGTCCATGATGCCGCAGTTCACACCGCAGTAGTTGTGCTCGGTGCTTTGGCCTATCTTGGCAAGTTCAAATTTGTCAATCTTATTGTCGTTGAACATGTCGTTCAGGGCGAAGGCAAAGCATGACTCCAGCGCTGCCGACGACGACAGGCCAGCACCCAGGGGAACATTGCCGGCAAACACGGCGTCAAATCCCTTCACGGTGCCACCACGCTTGATGGTCTCGCGGCAAACGCCAAACACGTAGCAAGCCCATTGCTCTTGTGGCTTGTCCTCCTCGTTGAGGCCAAACTCGGTGTAGGCGTCAAGGTCGGCGCTGTAGACGCGCACCTTGTCGGTTCCATTCTCTTTGATACCTGCCATGATGCACTTGTCGATGGCTCCAGGGAATACGAAACCGCCGTTGTAGTCGGTGTGTTCTCCAATAAGATTGATGCGTCCTGCCGATGCATACATCACAGGCTCGGCGCCAAAGCGCTCCTTGAATAAAGCGATGATTTTCTCTTTCATTTGTGATATAGTTTTTGGTGTTTTTACTCTATGTTTGCAAAGATTGCACGAAGATACAACAATATTCTCAAACAAGAGCAATGTTTGCCAAAATTTCAACAAATTTAAGGTTTACGGCCTTGTTCAGACTAAAAAAAAGTTGCCATGCAGCTTTCTTATGGATACAATAAAAAATGAGACTGAGAGTAATCCCAGTCTCATCTTCTTGTTCAGTCATCATCAATTACTACCCAGCAAGATATTGTAGACAGAAGTGACATCGGCTGCATTAATGTTTCCATCGCCGTTCTGGTCGCCGTTGACAATAGCACTGTTGTCATTGTTGAGCAGATAGCTGTAGAGGGCTGTAACATCGGCTGCTGTCACATTGCCGTCACCGTTAACGTCGCCTGGGACACTGGCACTGCTAAACAAATCGATGTTCACATGATTCTGCGACGTGTTGATTGACAGATAGCCATAACTTGGCTCTATCGTGCTATAAGGGCTCACTTCGTTGCCAGTGTCATAATCA
>ONIY01000022.1 GCA_900318065.1 uncultured Prevotellaceae bacterium | reverse complement strand
TTGTTTTGACGTTGAATTTGAGCCTTTTGAACTTGATAACTCTTTTTGCCCTCTACCACCGCACGAGAGCAACAAGCCCAAACAAGCTATTGCAAGAATAATCTGTAATCTCAGTTTTGCCATAATTCAATCTGTTTTCTGCCATCATACTACTCCCAATAATAAGGAGGTTGAAGGATTTTGTTTTTTCTGTATTCTTTTCTTATTTCATTGATATCAAGATTTTTGTGATTCTGCCACCAATCTCGATACATCTTTTGAATCACTAACAAGTCATCTTTGGTCAGTTTTTTCTGTTTTGTGTTGCCATCCATCTTATAGACACGTCCATAAGGATAAATCTTATATTGCCCGATTATTTTGTACCAAGCACTATTGTCTGTTCCATATTGACCTCTAAACATCTCAAGATTGAGTTTTGGAGCAGAGTCTTTAGACAAAATATATTCAATAATATAAATTTTAGATATAGTACCAGGAACACCATTGTTCTCAATGTCTATAGTTGATGAATAAGGATTCATAAACATTATAGTTAAACGCTCATTATCGTTGAAACTGTTAATGAGTGATGAAATGGACTCTTTTGGATTATTCCACTTGTTTTTATAGATTTTATAATAATTTATTGCCTCTTTGATGTAACTAGGATTATTCCCTTCCAAGCTAATGTCATCAGGTAATTCTACACCTAATGAGTCGCACAGTAAAACCAGTTCTTTTTTGAACTTCATCTGACTCCATTTGCCCATAGTGCCATCTAGAGAAAGTGCATTAATAATATCCTTGTTGCTAACGTATGTCTCTCCGTCTATTTTAAGATGATTATTATTTAGTAATATCACTTTCTGCTTGTTATTATCATAGAACAAGGTCATCCTTGATTTTGGCATGAATTTAACAGGTTCTGTTCTACAATCATTAATTAGGCCAACGATTTTATCTATATCATCCTTATCAGTAATAGTATATCTAACCGTATCATTCGGTATGATATTATGAGGGTATTCATAAATCTCTAAATCAATCCTATTGATGTTTGACACATCAATGGTTGACTCAACAACAGGACGGCTACATCCTAGTGTTAAAAACAGAGTGAAAACTATTAATATTATCTTTTTCATTTGAGTAAATTATTATCAATTAGGTAATAATGGTTCTTTTGATTCAAAGAAAGCTTGCTGGAAGTTATTGTCGGTGGGATAACCCGAAATATTTTTGCGGCACCAGTCTTCTTTTAAGGAAAAGTGAGTGCTCTCATCTCCATCTTTATAGATACAGACATCTAACGTGTCATTATTGTTTCTATTGACAAAGGTAAACAAGTTCACTGCAGCTCCTTTCATTTGCCCATTAATTCTTTCGGATTGAGAGACTTTACTAAGAATTTCTTTGGGATTGGCAGACGGCGGAAGATTGTAGCCATATGCAGATTTAAACGACACGAACTCATAATTGTCAATGTCGATATCAGCTGTCGTCTTCTTACAACCAGGTAGCAACAACCCCAAACAAGCTATTGCAAGAATTATATGTAATCTTAGTTTTGCCATAATTCAAATTTCTTTTATAGTAATCCAAACATCTAGTTTTTTGATGTTAGGTGTGTCGTTATAGTTCACTTGAATACATTCTTCTTTTGTTCGATGAATCTGATCTGGGAAGTCACATATAATTTCACCAGCTATGTCATTTACCATTTCATAATCTTCTTCAACAGGCAAAGAGTTAACATAGGCTATTATATGTAAGAGTTTATTGTTGACTCCTAAAGTCACAGCAACCACATTAGGCCTCAGGTTGCTCTCAATCGCCCTTTGTGCCGACCATTTTAATGTGTCTTTATCATTTTTTTCCATTCTTTTTGAGTCACTGAACCGATTGCCACGTTTATTATATCTAATTAAAAACCATTCGTATACACCAATTAGAACGAAAGACAAAAACATATAAGCCCAAGAGCGATATGGCATAGCTTGAACGCCCGATATCCAATAAGCAAAACAAATTAGATAAGGTATGAAAAAATAAATCTTACGTCTTGATAAAAGAAGATTAATTAACAGGGCAATTAGTAAAGAAACAAATAAAACAACAGCACCAAAACGGAAAGTTATACCTATAGCCACATCTTGTTTGGCTAAAGGGCACACCCAGTTTATTAGATCAATGCCTAATAAAAAGATTACACAAATAATAATATTCAAGATTATTAGTAATATAACTCTCATTTTGATATTATTTTGCCATAATTTAATTTCTTAGTCTATATAAGGTTGTTGAGTTTTTGCCTGTGAAAAACAAGTCGATATTGTCATGCTCGAGTACAAGAGAGTCGTTTGAGATATGCTTGATGTGGCATTTCCCTTTTGGCTCATCATTAATCACAACTTTGATTGACAAATCGTCATCATTTTGATTGAAATAATAGTTCTCTATTCTCAATATGGAATCAAGACAAGTGTCAATTTCCTCTACTGATATATGTCCATAAGGTCCTTGGCTGTCTATATCGTCCCAGTAGCAAGCAATAATTATCAATGAGGACTTATCATTACTGATTTTAGCCAGCTTTATTGCCGGTGCAACACGAAAATATAACAAGCAAAAACGCGATTGCCAATAGGTTTCTCATAAGCATAAATGACGATTAATCAGAATTTGTAAGTCAGCAGTTATAACTAAAAATCACAAGTAACAGTAATAATAGATTAATTTATTATTTATTGTGTCTATAGTTAGTTCTATAATTTTCGAGTCTCTGTCTATCCTTTTATAGTAACCAGCTCCATTAACGATATATTTTGAATATTCAGAATTAATAATTACATTTTTGTCAAAGGTATTAAAATTTTCATTTTCACATTTGGATTTCAAGTATTCAGTATCTAATATCTTATATACCTCTACTCTATATCCATCTCCGCCAAAAGTTTGCCAATATTCCTCAGAGGTCAAATAACAAACTTTTCCGTTTAAAGATGTATTTAAGATAGATTCCACATCATTTAGATGACTACGACTACACCCAAAAAGAACTATGCTTAAAAGTATTATTATAGCAAATTTTTTCATTTTCTAATAGAATAATTACTCCTTATTTTAAAATTCTGAGCTGTAATAGGTGACAAAAAAATTTCTTGTCATAATTCAATCTGTTTTCTCCCATCCGCAAAGATAGCGATTATTTCGTTAAATATGAACTATTAATGCTCATCAGTTCTTATTAAAGTGTTGTTTTATATAAGGAGGGACACTGTCTAAATCATGTTTCTTAAAGAATTCTTTTTCACCATCAAAATTGTAACGAAAGAGGGCTATACTATCTCCTTCTTCAGTTAAAAACTGTATTATATCATCTGGTTTGTTTTGTCGTCTATATACAATGAATGAATAAGATTTATCTAGTGTTAGACTATCTTCTTCCAACAATTGCTTATCTCTAAAATAATAAAATTTATCATTTTCCATACCTGCCAGCATTCTTTGACAGAATCATAATCTTCATTAAGGGAAATTGATGTTCCTTTTGCCGTGCCACCGCACGAGAGCAACAAGCCCAAGCAAGCTATTGCAAGAATAATATGTAATCTTAGTTTTGCCATAATTCAATCTGTTTTCTGCCATCGGCAAAGATAGCGGTTTTTTGTAAAATCATTCAAATATTGGCCAATGAAGAACTATTTTTGAAAATATACTTTTCTCATTTTCATTTCTTTTCCATTTAAAAGAATTATCTCATTTTTAAAATGATCAAAGTAGTTAATACTATCAATAATATTGTCTTCATATCCTGGCGAATAAAAATCGGCATCAAGTATCATCTTATCATCATAATCATTGTAAATCCTGAATCTTATTGCGCTGTCGTTGCTTGACACCTTCTGTATCCAAAAAGCTTCTTTGCTATTGCCTTTCCAAACAGCATCATCCGGCACGTTAATAGTCCGAATGTCAAAAATCAATACAAATGCTATAATTAGCACTATAAGAACTGTGGCAATTATTGAAAACCACAAAAACGATTTCTTGTGTTTTTGAATCTTTTTCATTTTTTCTTCTTTAAGTTGTGGAACAATGCTGTCGTTTATACAGTATCACTAGAATCTAAGGATTTATCACTTCAATGATGATTGTTGTTGCCAAATGGTTGCCTAATCCATGTTTTGTGTATAGCATAATGGGCCAACCACTAGGGTCGAAAGTCCCTTCTTGCTCATCAATTAAATCATCGACTGGGCTTTGGCTTTGCCTTATTTGTTTGTAGTTGATATTGCCTTTACTGTCTATATGAGCTTGTGTTGAATATTCGGTTATTATAGAGTCTAAAGGTTCTCTTCTAACAACTACTTCGCCATCATCATTAAGCTCTTCGATTACATCATCATCATCAACTTTTCTGAGTAAGCCAATACCATTGGCAAAGGTTTTCCCAAATTGGTTTTGAATCCCCTCTATCAAATAAGGCAGGAATGCATGGCTTAATCCGCCTACCATATAATCAATCATGAATTTGATACTGTCGGGAATTGATTTATTGGAAGCATCTGATTTTTCGGTCTCTTTTAACAAGATGTCAGCCATCATTTTTTTAAATGCCTGCTCTAAAGGTTTAGAGTAGATTTCATCAATCTTGTAGTTTTCTCTGTTTAAATTAAACTCGAAACCTTGATTTTCAAAGAAATCATAAAACCCAAAGCTATCTAAATGTTCAAAGTATGAAGCGAGTTCATATGTGAGTGATTTATAATGATTGGATGTTGGTCTATACATTTTATATAACAATCGATAATGATTGCTATTTATATCTTTAACCGATAGGCTGAAATGCATTATCGTTGTGTCGTTGACATTTTCATGAGCATCAATTTGCGTAAGTCTGTAATGCCGACATTCATTGAGATGAAAGTTGGGAACAATTTTTATTGAGTCGCAATTCTGCGCCTTGCCACCAAACGCGGCCAAACTTAGAATTGTTATAAGTAAAATCTTTTTCATTTTTTCTTCTTTAAGTTGTGGAACAATGGCTTGCTTTGAGTGCAGCCCATAGATTAAATTTTCTTGCCATAATTCAATCTGTTTTCTGCTATCGGCAAAGATAGCGGTTTTTTATAACTATAGAGAATTATTGTATTTCAACAATAAAGCGTTGGCGCGTTCGACGATGCTTGGGAGTTTCGTGGCATTACCATTTTTCACGCAATTGCTCAAATCATTCATGATCTGCAGCAGCTCCACTAACCAAGAAAGTAAAAGATGTTCCGTCTAAACTGATAATATCCTCGTCAGGCCTTAAAAACCTTGAGTCATAAACAAAAGCCTCGAGAAGATTCTTTATAGGCTCAACTACTTCCTGATTTACCTCAAGGGTATATTCGTTGTAATAGTCTTCTTTTAGCTTTGGTAACTTTTTTCTGTCAATTTCAAATCCATCAAATTTATACCAAACATTAAATTTTGCTTCACGCAGCACAAGTATTCGCTCATTTTGTCTGTTTGGTCCACCAGGGATCCAGCATTTTAGAGCATACTCATTGGTGAAGGATGGAGTGCATATATAGGCGAATTCATTCCACTGCCCAATCAATAATTCTGAAAGATACACATCGTAAATACTAGTATATGGACTATATATGCCTGAACTAGCAGGCACTAACCTGTCTTGAGCCTTGCCACTAAATGCAGCTAAACTTAGTAAAATTATAAGCAATATCTTTTTCATTTTTTCTTCTTTAAGTTGTGGAACATGTTGTTGTTTTTCAATGTAGCAAAATTATTGTAAATAATTGAGAATCAAAAATCAGGGGAAAGGGAAGTGGGGAAAGGGACCTTACTTGTTATAAGCAGAATATCTCTCTATGCCAAGTTTTTTATGATTTGTACTCATATCATATATCTCGCTGGCATTCTGTAAATCTACGATTTTGACTTTGTCTTTATTATAGTGGGATGAATCTGCCATCGTGCCCATGGGAGCATACAAAATCAAGCTGTCATTTTTAATGCTATAGAAAATTTCGGAATAATAAAAAGTCATATTCAAATCTCCTCTTTTATCAGTAACAGAAATCTGCACATGATCACTGGTAAGTCCCCATATTTCTGACTTGATATAAATTGTGTCATGATTATAAATAAACTCTTTGCTCTTCTCTAACGGTTTACCTATTTCATCAAGTGAAGAACATAGATTAATTGCAAAAACAATTATAATAATCAATGTGACAGCTGCTAGAGGCAACAATATATATTTAATTTTTTTCCTCATTTTTTCTTCTTTAAGTTGTGGAACAATTGGCTCTTATCTAGCAAGTCATAATTTGTGAGCTCACTCATAGACCTTGATTCTATATTCAATAGTCACAGGAGGATTCATTTTATTAAAATACTGTTCAATTAATGTCTGGTCATTTTTAATATATCCTCCAATTATGATACTAATTGGATTAATAAAACTTCTACCGATATAAATGTATTCATCTGGATAATCATTAGAAAGGTGATTCTTTGCATTTTTTATCCATTTATCAATCTGAAGAGACAATCTTCCTTCTTTACTATTTATCCATTTACAATCTTCAAATATCTCTTTAACCTCACATTGTATTTCCTCAAATAATACCTTTGGTAGTGTTCTTTTTAGAACATCCAATCGTTTCCTAACTTCTGGAATATCCGATTTCTTATTAATTGGGAAAGATGATACGAAAGAGTTTACCTCATTATTATGCCACTTATGTAATTGTTTTTTCAAATAATCACTGAGATCTAAATGAAGTAATTCTGAAACATAGTATTGTATTGTACATTCTTTGTCTCTTTCAAATCTTTCTTTTATGCTCATTACATTTATATCATTAAAACAATACTATTTGCCATTGGAACTGATGTGAATTATTTATGCTCCTCTTTTTCATTTTTCATTCTTTTCTTAACTTTGACAATTAAGACTATAGTGTTAGCAATAAGAAAAACAAGAACTATAGCGCCGGTAATTGTTCGAGCCTTATCTCCAAGCCCTAAATATACTCGGAAATACAATAAGAAGATCATCAATAAAACAAAAAACGCCAAAAATCCCCACAACTTTTTTAAAGATTTTTTGTCTTTTTCAATCATCTCAATTTGATTATTGTCCATAACAATAAAGATTTAAACAATTAAATTTATAGATTATTTAATATTAATGTCAACAACAACATCAATGGTGCACATGCCAATGCACTTATTACTAATGTAGTTTTAATTATTCTTTTGCGATTTTTAAAATTCTGATATTCTTCGTTGTTCATTATCTCCTCATGATGAAATCTGAAATATAAGAATATGGAAAAAATCATTAATGGTGTGAAAATGAATACATAAGTAATACACATTAGTTCAAAACCTAATAGAGCACCAAGGATTGGAACTACAAAAGCTATTGACAATGATAAAAAAAATCCAATAACTGGAAAGATGTCATGAGATTTTTCCGAATCATGATTTGTTTCATAATAGATTATCTCTAATAACCACTTTAAACTCTTCATACGTATTTTTGAATATAAAAAATTAGCTATTTGATTACTGCAGTTACTGCTGGTTTTGGGCTTTTTGATACTCCTTGGCGAGGGTGTTGCGCAGGGTGGGGCCGTCCATTTTGAGGTATTTCTCCATCGACTTGACAGTTCCGAGCACGTCTTTGTTGCGCTTGTAGTAGTCGATGACTTGCAGCATCACCTCGCAATGCATTGCCTCGTCGGTCTTGCTTACGTTGAACTCGATGGCATGCTCGGCCATTGCCGCCAAGTAGGCAATCATAAGCTCCACATGCGTCACAGGCACACATTCACTTATTGTAAACGAAAACTCGTCGGTATTAGTCATCCAAATCATCAAGAATTGCATGACCTGCTTTTGAGTGATATCATCGGGATTGACAGGTTGCTCGAGGTACCACTTCGCTAGCCGCAGTGCGTCATTGCGGTGCTGGCGGCAACCCTCGGCGGTCTCTATCTCTTTTATGCTCGGGATATTCATTTCATGGGTTTTGAACAGCTTTGTCATCACTGTTGGTTTTTCCTCTGTGGGAACGAAACGGTTTTGTCCAAACCATTTGTCAAACTCCACGAGCTGTGCCTCACCTCCTTTGCTGAAGACCCATTGGTTTGTCTCTTCTTCAGCCCCAGGCGACATGAGCCACATGTTGTAGGCCTCCCAGTGTCCGTCATTTATGAGCTTGCGGTGATAGTCGAGCAGCGAGAGGTTATAATAGCCTGGAGCCACCGAGTCGATGTGAGCGAGCGCATCTTTGCGCAGGTCGGCAATCATCGCCACCGTGAGCTTCTTGGTCTTCATGAAATCGATAAGCACAGGCGACTTCATGGTTCCCATCTCATACATCAAGGGGAAAGGCACCTGAATGTCGGTAGTGTCACTATCAATATAAATGTTGTTATTCTTAGTCAAAGTAACATGCGCCTTGTTATCGCCTTCTATCTTTATGTTCTCTTGGAATAGGTCGTAGATGAGTTTGCCCATCTCGTTGCCACGCTCAGTGCCAGGCTGCAGATTGCACACAACCTCGCCATAAACGATGGCCCATAGTGGCTCGGTAGATTGGGCATAGAGCAGTGCCAGACGGTAGTAGTTGCTGGCAAAGTCGGGCTGCACCTCCACGCCACGCAGATAGCACTCAACTGCCTCGTTGTAGCGCTTGTGAAGCAAGTGGATGTTGCCTTTCTCAAGATAGAGGTAGCCCGAATTGGGGAAACGCTTGAGACCTTCATCATAGGTCTTCACTGCCGCTTCGGGATCACCAAGCACATCCTGGGCGTTTCCCACCAGCTGATAGAGCTGAGGCTCACTTTCGGGGTGCTTATACAGCTTGGGACCATCCTTGACTATGCGCTTGAAGTCGCCAGCGAGATAGTAGGCATAGAGCCGTTCATACTCAAGTATGTAATTGTCCTTATACTTCTTGCAAAGATTGTCAAAAATCTTGATGGCATCTTTGGGTTTGCCACTATCCATGAGGCCAATAGCCTCATCTAGTTGCACACGGTCGTTGTCGTTGATCAGGTCAATGGACTTCTGCGCCTGCGCCCCAAGCGACCACGCCACGGCGCAGATTATAATCAAAATGCGAAGAAAGGATGTTTTCATATCATTTTTGTTTTAGGTCGTTACTATATATTTTCAACGCTAATAACTCTGTGATTATTATCTGATTATGCAAGTTTATAGATGCATTTTTAAATAGAGGTATAAAATATCTGTCGAAAAGCTCAATTACTTTATTGTCAGATCTAATCGGAAGATAATAACGATTTGATGATTAATCTTACTATGTTCTTATTCGTTCCCCAAAATAGTATTGTAGATAGCAGTAACATCGGCTACGGTTACTGAACCGTCGCCATCGATGTCACAAGTGGCAGGTGAGGAGTAATCGTTGTTGAGTAGACGGTTATATTGCATCATAGCATCGGCAGCGGTAACAGCACCATCGCAGTCGATGTCGCCCTCAACGATTTCATTGAAGTTTTCAAACTGGCTCCATGGCATCGTTGCCTTATACAGCTCGATAGTTCCTGCTGGTACCCACACCGCACATTCTTCTTTGTTCATGCCATTAAAGATGCTCTCAAGGTCGGAGCCATAACTAATGAGACTAGGGTCAGTAGCCCTAGAAACAATTGTGTTTAAACTCAAGCAATTGTCGAAGGCATTATTGCCAATTTCCTTGACCGAGGCGGGAATATCTATGCTCTTCAAATCAACTGCATAATTGAACAGCTGGGCAGGGATTTTATGCACTTCATTGCCAATCACCACTGCAAACATTTTTCCATGGCTCTTAAATGGAGATTGGAAGTCACCTTCATTTTCCTCGCACTCCAAAGCATTCCACTTTACAACCTCCATACGTGCACAGTCGTTAAAAGCATTGCTGCTTATGTTTTTAACTCCCTTTCCTATTGTGATTTCAGTAAGGTTCTCACAGTTGCTGAACGCTTCATCTCCAATCTCAATAACCGAATCGGGAATAACGACCTGTGAAAAATGCTTGCAGCTACCAAATGCTTTTGTCCCAATTGCTTTGAGCGATTGCGGTAGCACCACATCCTTGAGGACATAACATTCGTTGAATGTCATATATTTTATTATTTCAACACCCTCGGGTATGTTGACATTTCTCAGTTTGAAATTTTGACTAAATGCCATGTAGCCAATATCTTGAACTGTGCTTGGAATAGTGACTGTCTCCAAGTTCTCGCATGCCACAAATGCAAGATTACCAATGCTCTCTAGGCCTTTGGGCAGTTCAATGTATGTTAATCCACGACAGTTCATAAAAGCTCCAGGCTCTATGGTCTTGATAGTGCTTGGCAGCTGGATAGAAGTCATGCCTGAGCAAAATACAAAAGCTCTCAAACCAATAGATGTAACAGTATAGCTCTTGCCATCGTGCTCTACTGCGGAAGGCACCACCACATCGCCAGTGTAGTACTCCGTTGTGGAAATGGGCACTACTTGAACAGTGGTAGAATCGTTCTCAACAAAGCCGTAGGCAATGCCATTGACCATAAAGTCGTACGCATGTGCGGGCAGGACCATTGCCTGCAGCAATGTGAAAAGCAGTACTCGTTGCGTGATTGTGTGGAGTGTAGTTTTCATAATTGTATTGTTTTTAGGGTGGCAGTTTTCAACGCCACTAAGTTTAAAAGAAAACGTGAGGCTTTTACCTGCTTTCAACTTAGAGGCATCGCCAAACGCCCAACATAGTAAAAACAGTCTACCTCACGCTTTGCCATTATATCATTCACCTGATAGGTGGATATGGCAAACGAAGGCGTTTTTGACTGTTTCATCCTACTATGTTTAAAAATTTGGCGAATTTCTAAGTTTGGTGAAACACAAACGCATTCTCTATGTCAAAAAGCACTGTGTATAGCTTCTGCTATGTGCTTTAATGTTGCAAATTTAGATTGTTTTTTATTCAAAAGCAAGAAAATCATAAAAATATTAGTTTTAATTTCTCTCAACAAAATTGCATCAATTCTGTAAGAAAGAATATAAGTTGAACTTTATGGTTGCAAAGTTACAGAATCTAAATGTTAAACTCGACAAAAAAGTGCAACATTCGTAGTTCATTTTGAAAATCGTAGATTGCTTATTATCAATGATGTAGAAAAATATAAGTTCATTTGGGGTTCATCTGGCTTTTCAACTGTTAAAATTCTCGGTTTTTTGCAGTAATTTTGTCCTCAACAAAACGCAAAACAACATGAAAATAAACTTTACTTTTTCAAAAATTGTGTGTGCGCTGGCACTGCTCACAATGGTGTTTTTTTCTTGCGGACGCAGCACTTACAACAGTCAGCTGGTGCAAGTGGACTCGTTGCTTAGCGCCACGCAATATGAACAAGCCGACTCGCTGCTCAAGCAATGCGACCCAAGCAACTATAGCACTCGAGACCGAGCCTATCATGCCCTGCTCAGGACTCAATGCGATTACAAGAACTATATTGTTGCGACAACCGACAGCGCCATCAATTTTGCAGTTGATTATTTCGCGAAGTCGGGTGACAAAGAGAAATATACCCGATCGCTCATTTATCAAGGTTGCGCAAACGAGGAGCTTGGCAACCTTGAAAAAGCAGTCGAATGTTATCATAAAGCTGATGATGTGGCAGACAATAAAGACCTTGCTAATAAGGCTTTTGCGAAGATGAGACTGGGATTGCTGTATCAAAGTCAATTCTTTGGATCTAAAAAACTTTCTGTAGAAAAATATGCTGAGGCACTTAGGCTCTTTGAAGAAATAGGAGACAAACATTATGCAATTATCTGCCTAAATGAAATAGGATGTCTTTATAAATCTGATAGCGGAAAAGAGGATAGTGCAATTTGGTATATGGACAAAGCTATTAAGCTGGCAACAGAAAATAATGAACCTTTTTATGTATATGATATCCTTGTCAATAAAGCCCTTTATTACCTAAACACAAAAAAAGAATATCAGAAATCGAAATATAATGCCCTGCTGTCAATAAAAGTAAATGAGAATAATCTGCCAATGCCATATATCATTTTAGCAAGAATTTATGCACTTGAAGGCAAAAGTGATTCAGCAAGATATTATATGTCGACCTGCCCTCCTGTAACAAATTATGTAGATAGCGTTTCTTTTTACATGTCTTTATCAGAAATTTGTAAAGCAGAGGGCGACAGAGAAGGCTATTGGAAGTATGATAAGCAAAGTGAAATAATAGCTGATTCTATAATGCACAATAGCCTCAACGACCGCCTGCGTGCCGTTGAAAGGAAATACGACACTCAGCAGGCTGAGTTGGAGAATGCGAAGTTGAGCTTGGAGTTGCGCAACACGTTACTCACTCTTGCCGCCATTGTGATTGGTGCGCTCGCACTGCTGTTGCTCGTGCTCAGGTATCGGCATCGCCTGCGTGAGAAGGAAAATGAGTATGAACTGCTGAAAGCCGACCTCAACACATCGCTAGTAAGTCTTGAAAACATGAAATCGACTGTTGCCCAACTTGAAAGCGGACACGACAACAGCAATAACACCGAACTGAAAAATATCCTCGAGGAGCAGATTGGTGCTGTGCACCAGTTAATGAAGTGGTCCTACGAACTTGACAGCGACACCTTTGTTAAGAAGTTCAACAGCCTAATGACCATGCCGAGCGGCAAGGAGCAAGAATCGTTCTGGAACAATCTGCACACTATCACCAACGAGCTGCACGACAATGTGCTCACAAGAGCGCAAGAGGCTGCAGGAGGCACACTGCGTGATGACGAGATAAACTATCTAGCACTCTACTGCTGCGGATTCTCACGAAGCGTGATAATGACCTGCATGCACTACAAGAGCCTGGGCACCGTGAGCAACAAAAAGATCCAAATCGCCCAGAAGCTCAACGTGCCAAACCTGGATGAATTCCTCAAATCAGAAAGTCCTGACCAGCTATTATAAGATATTCATATCACTCATCATCCTCCATGTCGAGCAGATTTCGGTGAGTATTTTCAATAGCCAGTGGCGAACCCACTTGTGCCAGCATCATCTCCTGATGCAGCAGCTTAACCTTTGATGCGGCCTTCCCACGTCGATAGCGCAGACTCACCTCAGTATTGTGGTCTGCAATGTCCGAGCGGAGTTGCTCTGCAGGAACTCCAAGAATCACTGCCATATCACTTATCTTCAGATATATTGATGCATACTGCTCAACCTGCTCTAACTCTTTATCTGTATATTCCATAATCAAACTTCTTTTTCTGAATTCTTGTGCAAGCCGAATACAGAGGCATGCTTGCATGAACTATGTTGAGGCGCTGCCAAGAATGCGTGCAGCGAATAGGTCATTGAGAGGAACCGAATGGTTAGTTATTAAATCTTGAATTTGAGAGTGGAGAGTATTGAATATATCGTTATCTGTTGTTATCACTGCACTCTCACACCTGTTACCACGTGTTAGGTTTTGAGATGTTATGATACTCACCATTTCGCCACGCTCGCTTTTAACCAGAAGTACCTTGCTATGGTTATCTGCTAAGTATGTGGTATCAATAACCTGCGTAATAAACGCCCATAATTTGAGCGTCTTGTTTGTGGCCTTGTGGTCGAGCACCAGGTTAAACTTGGTGACGAGCCCTGACTTCTCGATAAAGTATAGCCGTCGAATAAACTCCTCACTGATGGAGAAAGAAGTCTGCCACACCTCGCTTTTGCCCAACTGCTTCAGCACCCAGTCAAGAATGTCTGCCACCTGCAGGGCATTAGAGAGATAAGCCTGGTACGGTTTTTCACGTATCGGCTTCAGATAATCTCCTATGTCAGCATTGCGTCTCAATCAAGGATGCCAATAGCTTTCAACTCATTTGTGAGTTTATCAGTAGGACTAATCACTTGCCCATACCACGCGAGGATCTTACCCTTAAGTTCCTCTGTGGGCTTCTTGGCATATCGGTTCTTGTTGAGGTTTATCATCCTCACAGCATTTTTGCTCTGCTCCCGCAAGTCCTCAGTCAGAATATGCTCGCCATCTGCACCGGTGTAATGGTCATAGATTTCCCAGTTTGAGTGCAGTTTCTTATCGAGAGTGATGAGTTCCTTGAGGAATGGGTACCGCTCACTGTCCGGGCAAGGTGCGTTATCAAGAGAAAGCGATCTCAGCTTCAGATGCAGTTCGCGCATCTTCTGCACGATGGAGAGGTTTTCGACATATAGAGCTTGGACCTCATCAGGAAGCTCATCATGGTCAGCACGCTTGCCTGTCTTGAACTCAGAAGTGGGAGTGGTGTTAGTCTTCTCCAGATTACGCTTCACCACGATTCCATCCACCTGTTTCTGCATCTGTTCCACCTGCTCATGAGTCACCTGGCGAAGCCTGAAAGTGAGGCGTTTCTTCAGCTGGTACTCGATGAACTCTTCACCCTTGCGAGTACGATGCATTGTCAAATTGCGGTACCAAATCTGGTTCCCAGTGAGCTTCAGCAGCAGCATCGCTCCCTCATTATAGTCACGTTCTGACGAAGGAGCATTCAGCCAATCTTGAATCTGTTTTGTAAAGTTATTATCCATAATCAAAGTTTATTATTTATGCAACTGTAGAATACCACATTCTTCTTGTACTTTGTGAGCAGCTTCTTCATTCCAGCGAGAGTCATCCCTGTCGTCACGAAGTCGTCAAACACAATGATGTTGCTCTCTTTCGGAAGATTGTTAAGCTCAAACACGGCGTTCACTCTTTGCTTGCTGTGACACAGTGCCACGTCCTCGTAGAACGGAATTCCAAGTGAGGCAGCTATGCGCTCACTAATCAGCGTTGCAAAGTTCTTTTCCTTGTGTCTTCGCTTAGGAGAAGTACATACAGCCCACGAGCCATCTGCAAGATGGTAGCCCAACGTCTCACTTATTACAGGAGTAATATTATCAGCAAAGAAGGTGACCATTTCAGGATCACCTTTGATGTCCGTTAGTGTGCGGCCATACACCGACTTCTTCCAGATTGAGATGAAATCAACGTCAGAGCGGCGAGTAAGGCTTAGCTTATAAGTGAAGTCGCAACGAGCTTCGACAGTCTTATCCCACGACTTGCGCTTGTTCACTGCGAACAAGTCCTTTGGCTGCGCTCTGGTCTGCCTGGATCCCAAATCGATGACGAGAGAACCCTCACCGACCTCAGGGAACGTCAATTCGCTCAGTGTTCCCCTCATATCGATGGAAGTCCTCTCGTCAGTCATGATTCAGTTGTCAGAAATCAAGGATCTGCGGTGTCATCATCCGGGTCTCCATCTACTACGGGCTGCGCCTGCTGTTGGTCAGCATAGATGATACCATCCTCAGTGTCGATCTTACCTTGATAGAAAGGAGCCGGGCACTCATCGGTAGCCTCCACGTTCAAAGTTGTACTTGTGGTGCCTGTTGCTCCTTGCCCCAGGTCTTGCGCCACTGTCGACTTCACCTGCCATTTCTCACTACCTACGACACGGAATTTGTTGCGTACAGTCTCCACGAGATATACGCAGTCGCAGTTGTTCACGTAAGCTGAGAGTCCTGAAGCCTCCACGCCCACGCCTGGGTGAACAGCGGTGAGTTTGTTCAGCTGAGTCATCGATGGATATTCTCCTTGTGCCTCACTTGTGAGCTGTGACTTGTCAGGGAGGATGTCGATAAACTTCCATGTAGCGTCTGCCACCAGTTCGAAGTTCCCCGAATATGCTGCCGAAGTCAGACGGCCGTTCTGGTCACGTGTCAGAGTGGGCCATTTCACAATCTGGTCCTTGCTGATGTGATGTAGTAGAGCCTACGCTTGATGCCAGGCAGCTCAGGCGTGCCTTGGCACCAGGCAAGAGACCTCTGTATTGGAGTACATGTTTGTCTAGGCATAATGTTTGAGTTTTCTGTTGTCAGTAATCATTTCAATGTCACGCTGCGAGTTCAATCACCTTCATTCTGCGGTAGTCGATGCTCTCGAACTGCACGCCGAAGAACATGGTAGCGATGTAGGAGAGGATGAAAGGCTCATACTCCTTCACCATCACGCTCTCGATGTCGTCCGTTGCTTCCTTCCACGGTGTTCTGTCCGAACTGGTTGTAGTAGTTGATACCAGCATGAGTCAGCAGCATCGCCTCGTTGTACTTGTCGGCGAAGTCCTGCGAGCAGTACATGTTGAGTTCCTGCGCGCGCAGACGTGGGTCAAGAGAGTAAAGAATCTCTTTGGCGATGTCCAGAGCATTCGAGGTGGTGATTTCCTCCTCAAGTTTCATATAGTTCTTGTTTGCCTCACTGATGTTGTCAGCGTCAATCTCCATCTGTGTGATGGTGTCGAAACCGTCAAAAAGATCTTTCGTGGTGTCGCCATTGGCATTGCGAACCGCATTCCATATTGCCTCGTCAAGGCTGCTTGAGAGCCCTTTGGCGATAAGAGTCAGCACATGGAGCGCAGTAGGAGCTCTCATCTGGCCGTCCCCCTTAGTTGCGGCATGATAGCCGAGGATAGTGGATGCTGCCGAGTTAGGCTCGAACTTGCAGTGCACCGAACCCATGAAAGTCTCCAGGGTGCGGTAGTCCACATTGAGGTTGAAGTCCGTCGAGCGGCTTGGCTTGTACGGACCAAACTGAGCGTCGCCGCTGATAGCCCCCACATTCTCCTTGTATCGGATTCCTGGGCGTGGCGTCATGTGCTTCAGAGTCTGCTCACAGCCTATGATGGGCATATAGAGCAGCTGAGGACGATATTTCGTGGCGGCTTCTTGAAAGTCGTGCAGATTAGGTGTTACATTTAATTGTCCTGCCATAGTGATTAGATTTTTACGGTACTTGATTATACATTTGTCGTGCGTTGTTCACCTTGTTGGCGAATTGAGCAAAAGGATTGTCTGCCTCATGTTGAGACTTGTCATCAACGACAGACTGGGACTTCTCAGCAGGAGCCGCTTTCAGTGCTGCCACCTGCTCTGTGAGTTCGGCGTTGCTCCTGTCACGATCGGCAAGAGCGTTCTCTACCGCTTGCATCTGTTCAATAGATAGCGTCACGCCGTTCTCACCCACGGCAAAGCCCTCCACATTGAGGACTTTGCCCAAGAGCGAAAAGGATTGTGTTTGGTTCATGGTTTCTGCTACAGAGTTACTAACGTTATTATATTTATTAACTTCTAATGGCTTGTCATCACTTTCAGGCTCTTCCTCATCCTTTATCGAGCCTGGCTTGAACAGCGCGGCTATAGAAGCGAGGAACCGTGCGAACAGCGTTTCCTTGCCATCGGTAGGGATGTTTGGGATAGGCATACCAGCAGCAGCCATGGCCGAAGCCACTGCATCCGTGAGTACAGGCTTAGGTTCCTGGAACTCCGTAACCTCATCCACAAATCCCCATTCCAGCGCTTCCTTTGCCGACAGCCATCCACCTTCCTTCATGAGGTCGAGCAGATCTTGCTGCTTCTTGCTGCACTTGCCTGCATACATGGTGGCGATATTGCTGTCCAGCTTATTCAAGTCACGTATGGCAGCCTCACAGTTGTCGCGCACCTCAGCGAGCTGGTCGGCATTGAGGTTTCCCCACTCAAAGAACTCCGCGCTGCATTTGTGCACCAGGTACATTGCCGACGAGTCGATAGAGATATGCTTGGCACCGAGGGAGGCGACTGTCGCCGCGCTCGCGTTCATTCCCACGAAGTGCACTGTCACATCGCCATGCGCACGGAATGCGCTGGCGATGGATAGTGCAGTCGCGAGCGAGCCCCCCAGGCTGTCAATGAGAACGTGAACCGGTTTGTCTTTGTTCTTGGCCAGAACATAGTCCACATAGTTACGGTCGAAGTCGCATCCTCCGACGTAGCCTTTCAGATGAAGATTATAATTAGGTTGTGGCATAGTAAATTTGTTTTATGCCACAAAGTTATCTTCTATTAATAAGGTGGTAAAAGACGAATTATCTGCTGGTCACCACATTGGGATAAGAGATTTCAGAGCTTTGAAGGTCACTTCATAGGTCAGAACTGCAGGATCTCCGTCAGGGGTTCCTGTAGAGTGTGAGATTTTTATCACAGGATAAGGAGCCTCATGCAGTCCGACCAAGAAAGGGTGGTCATTCGTGTCGGTCACGATAAAGGCGACATGCTTGTTTACAGGCACAGGCGAGAGTGTGGCAAAGCGCAGAGTTGTAGTCTCTGTCCTTCCGTTTTTGTCATACTGAGAGACCGTAGCGCATGTGGCCTCTCCCTTGAGAATAATCGGAATAGGTGTTGTGAACACTCTCACCGGCATAGACGCGAGGCATTTCAAGTCGCAGTTACGTTGGACAAGCTCACACGGAACATAGGCTATCGACTTGATGCCAGGTAGAGCGTATTGGGTTTCTTGTGATATCATGGCAAGTTGTATTTTCAATAAACGAAACAATCGTCTTTGTCGCAAAAATCGTAAAAGTCCGCTTTGTCGGTTTGCGGACAAAAATCACTCTGAAGTCGATGTCATTTTTTTCGTTTTTTTCTTCAGATATATTTCTCTCTTTCTCTGGTACCTTTTAGATATGGTACACCAGTTCGTGTCATCAAACTCAATCCCATGACATTCCATCCAGGCCTCTATCAGTTCCTTCAGCATTTTCGATTTCGGATGAACCTGATGAAGATCATTCCACAGCTGCACATCAAAACGGTTCTTTATGCACTTGTGCAGACATTCCACCGCTTTAGGCGGAAGATAATTGTAAATGCGTGGGTCCTTGCGCTTGAAGTAGGGGATGGCGATTATCAGATTCGCATCCTCTCTGCACTCATCAGGGACATCCTCCGGTTGTTTCGTCAGGAACAGTTGGAGGATGTCCGATTCAGCCGAGCCACGTGGAATTTCCACTGGCGAGGTTCCTCCCATCTCATGTGTAAACCACTGGGCTAAGTACGGCTCAAATTTAAGGTATATCAAAAAGTCGCTCATAGGTTTAGTATTCATGCCGCAAAATTACATAAAAATCTCAATGCCAACAACTTGCGTTCAAATCTTGAACAAAATAATTGTGGAAGCAGGTTTCTGTGATACTTGGTTTCACTGCGATGCAAAAGAAAAGCCGCCCGAAGGCGGCTCAACATCAGCATTCAGTAAACATCAGCTAACTCTAAAGATGTAGCCATCTTGGAAGTCATAGTCATAGCGGAAAAGCTCGTCTGAATAGGCCGAGACGTCAAAAAAGCGTCGCAGATGCTCGGGCACTTCGTCAAGGATTCCCAGCTCGTCGATCAAGTTCTCGGTGAACTCTTCCTCACTGTCCCACTTGCCGCAGTAAGCCTCGCGGAACTCCTCGAATGTAACGTCACTGTCGCAACGAACATCCATGAAAGCCTCGAAGGCCTCGCGCTCGTCTTCGTCAAGCTCTGCGAACTCTTGGATTCTCTCGAAGGTGTCCTCACTCAGTGAGCCTTCATCATACCATGAATCGGGCCAGTTCTGCATGTCCTGGAACATGAATTCGGGATCCTCCTCATCGAAAACTATGAGCCGGCACACTTGCATAAACTCGTCATAGTCGGCACACAGGGATAAATCAACCCACATGCCATCTAAATTCCCACAGCTGTAGCGGTGGTAGGAACTGACGTACACGGCCGGATTGTCAGTACGGTAGTCAAACTTGAAGTCTGCCAAGTCCAACTCAGCCTCACAAAAACCTCTTTGAGATTGGAGGAGCTGGAGCTGCAGCTTTTTACAACTTGTTCTTGAACTTGGGTGCTGTCAGCACCGCTTGCAAACTCGAATGAAAGGGAATTGTTACTCATAATAAAGAAAATTTAAAAGTGAAACTTCTTTGATCTTGTTATCGCTATCGCTTTGCTTTTTACACTGCCCGAAAAGTGCGACTGCCCACACAGAGAGCAAGGCTTGCAAGTGAAATACTACCCGCAGGTGTGGAGATTTCTCGCAGCAACGGAGCCTGGCCTTGCGTGTGAGGGAGACGCATTAACTTTGCGGCGTAAAAACAAAGTGAGCGATGGACAAACAAGTCAAAGAGTCTTAAGAATTTTCTTATGAGCAACATCCCTTTCTACTGCAAGCGGAGCGTCAAGACACACCCATGTAAAGAGCAAAAATTAATCTGAGAGTAGCAAAAACCATTTCTGCACTAAAATCCGAGAACCACGAAAAAACAATTTTTTTTCAAAAAAACATATACACCCTCTAGGGCTTCCACAGTTTCCACAAACTCCACATTCCTGATTTTCAGAAAGATAGATTATGGTGTTTTGTGGAATTGTGGAAACATTTGTGGAAATCCAAAGTCAGGAGAAACTATGCTGAACACTTTTGTGGAAAATTGTGGAAGTTTGTGGTATGATAGATTGTTAGTTATTTTATTGATTTATAACATTGTGGAATATGTGGAAAGTGTGGAAAGAAAAGTCCTTAGGTTTTATCACGTTCGACACTTCCCAAAAATAAGCACCTACTTTCCCAAGCAAGTGCTTACAATCCAAATTAAAAATGTAAGAGATCTACATTTTCGCAAATCAGGGTATATTGTCATATGAGGTTGTATCTTCGAGGTTGATGTCGTATGACTCTTTTAGCATATCGTAGTCAAAACACATCACCTGGTCGAAGCCATATTTCTTCACATACTTCACGAAACCATTTGTTGAGTCTCTACGTTCCTCAGTCTGCTCGATACCATTGATTATTACCTTGTATCTCCATGATTTTTTCTTTCCGAAGTATGCAGGAGAGTTCTCAAGATAGTATACCAGAGATTGTGGAGGTATCAGGACCTCGTTGACTTGTCGTCCATGCATCTTATAGAGCTGGAAAATCCTGCTGTATCTCAGGTACAGTATTCTCTTTGTCTGAGGGAACACCATCTCATTGTTTCTGTTAGAACATTTCAGTCTGTCCTCCATGTCTATACGGTAGTCACATCCGTTCCAAATCTTGCCTTCCTGACGGAAGTATGACACGATGTTCCAGAAGTTTGCCAACTCATTGTTCGACTTTGTTTCCCTGTTCTGTGCCTTGACTCCCTCAATCACAATAGAGCGAATCTCGTTGTAGTCAAACGGCAGTTGTATCACGTCTCGCAGAGCGTGGTATGCTGCCAGTACCACATACCAGTTGAACAGTATTCTGTCCTCAACGTTGGCACCAGCGACCGCTGTTGTTATATCTTCCTTACAGAAGTTGAGGCTGCTCTTGAACTCCTGAATGAATTTAGCTCTGTATCTCAGTATCTGCAAAGTGAGATGGGAACATCCATGCTTGCGTATTTCAGTCAGTTCTGCGAACTTTTCCCTTGCTGCCGACGAGAATTCACTCTTAGAGTAAGACAAAAAAATAAAGCGTGAGAATAGGGCGATGTCGGCAGTTGCCATCTCCTGGCCGCTTATGATAACACCACAATCCACTTTTGTGACCTCTCGTTTCTTGTCTCGATCCATATTCATTCGTGTACGTCCTGTGCCATCCCAGAGACCTTTCAGGAATTCACGCTTCACAGCGTCTGCCAGTGCTGGAAGAGTGGAGTTGACGATATTTGGTGGAGTGTTCTCAATGATGAAGAATGACATCAGAGAGTGTCCAAGCTCAGACTTTCCCGATCCTTTAGGTCCAAACAGGTTCAAAATGGGGAAATTCTTTGTGTACCCGACTATCACATCTCGGAACAGTGTCGCAATCAGGAAGCACAGGCCCACTTTAGCGTTATTGCCGAAAACGTCAATCAGTCTTTTCGAGTAGTCATACAAAGAGATTGTGCCATAGTTCAGATGCACAAAATTCCTCTCAAACTGAAAAAACTGCGTGTCGTCCTTATATACTGATGAGAAGGCAGGTAAATAGAAATTGCCCTGTTCCCCAAGTCTCACGATACCCAGGTCATCCACAGGATGCCATTCAGTATCGAATATTCCATTGCCGAAGGCGTAAAAGCCTTGTCTCTGCCAACCGAGTTGTGTAATCTGTATTGCAGTCTCGGTGCTAAAATAAAGATGTTTCTTCAAAGCCATAAGTTGTTCATCTTTTGCGAACCATAGATAATTACCCAGTCCTTCGATACGTTGTTTGAACTTGGTCACTGAAACAAGCTCATCAGAACGTAATGGCACTATTTCAGACTGGTGGTTAACGTTAGTGATTTTGTATAGTCTTATTGGATTCACCATGTCCTTGATGTGGAACAATGGTTTGAGCACGAAGTTTGACCATTCTTTCGTCCTGCCATCGCTGTTGACCGATATGTAGCGGTATCCCTGCTCTTGGAAACCATATTTCTCCAGCAGGTCAAGGTTTACAGTGACGCTTGATTTGATGTCCGTTTCTGCCTTCTGTCTCTTTGCTGACTTGATGGCATTTCTCCACATTGCCTTTCCTGGCATTATTTTGTGGAGCGTGTCAATATACATAGACTGCTTAACGTCATCATTCACTGATGCTACGAGATTGGCGATAGTGACAACGGCATTACTCTTTTCATCTTGTGTCGCACCATTCTCAAAGAGTTTTTTCGCATACCACAAGATGAAATCTTCCTCGTTGATGTTGTCAAGAACCTTCTTACTCGTACAGTATGTGTCAGGATCATTCTTCTTTCCACCGGCTGCCAGAGGAATCTCTTTCACTGTGACCTCAAACCCATTCTCGAGGGCGAGCAGTGCGTTATTGATAACCGCTTTGATGCCTGTGCCATACGGTTCGTCAGGCTTTGGTGGGTCTGCATCTGGCAGGAAACATAGTTTTGTGGTCAACCTTTTCAGCATTTTCATCTGATTTTCTGTCCATGCAGAACCGAGAGAAGCTGCCACATTATTCGCTCCTATAGCCTGCAGCCTCAACACATCCGGTGCACCTTCTACAAGATAGCATTTGTTCTCTTTCACTGCAGCTCTTGTTGCCAGGTGTATTCCAAATACAGACTTGTCCTTATTATACAGTAGGGTGGAAGATGAATTCAAGTATTTAGGCGCATCAGTGTTGTTGCCAATATAGCGAGCAGTATAGCCTATGACCCTGCTGAATCGGTCACGTATTGGAATCATGATGCGTTCACGAAAGAAAGCATACAGGTGCCCATCTCTTTCAGACTGCCTCAACAGGTCCATTTCCATGAGTAGTTTCGTGGAAATGTTGTTTGCCTCAGCATATCGGATTAGGAGTTGACTGTTCTTGGGCGCATATCCTATTCCGCATTCTTGAATAAAATCACTATTCCACCGTTTTACGGCATAGGAATGTGCCCTTGCAGCTTCTTCATCGCTTGCCCTCAGCTGCCCCTCAAAGAAGCGTTGCAGCACTTCGTATGCGATAAACATAGCCTCTCGCTTCTTGTTTTTCTCTATCTGTTCAGCCGAAGGCTTTTCCTTACTTTCTTCTAAGGTGACTCCGCACATCCCTGCCAACTCCTTTACCGCTTCAGGGAAAGTATAGTTGTTGTACTTCATTACAAACTTGATGGCGTTGCCTCCTTCGGCACAAGCTCCAAAGCAGTGCCAGGTATTCCTTGCCTTGTTCACGATGAAAGAAGGTGTGCGCTCGCTATGGAAAGGGCAGCAGCATTGGTAGTTGCTGCCTTTCTGTTTCAGGTCTGGTACATAGCGACCGACCACGTCAACTATGTCGACGCGGTCAAGAATGCTCTCTATGGTTTTTTCATCAATCATCAAAGTTTATGTCGAACTCTGGCAGATGTTCCTTGCCAACATAGCATTGGCCGTTGCTGTGCCACATTACACACCTATGGGCAGTCTTCCCATCGGGCTGCTCAATTTTCACGAAGCCGGTAACATGATCAAGAACTCTCTTGCCCATCACATAATATACGGCATTGAATGTGATGCGTCCGTCTTTTTCTGCCGCATCTTCCCATTCCTTCACTGTGTGATAACTGTCAAATATGCTACTCATCTCTAAAAAAGAATGCTTTTATATAATCATCAACAACTTTGTACTCCAGTTTAGAAAAATTCCCATTCTTCAGCTTATAATAGAATGTGCCGTAGGACCACCCGCAAGCGTCAATGATAGCTTCACGGAACATGCTCTTGTTGTACCTTGACAACTTACTGTAATAATGTTTCAAAATATTCATAAAAAAATAGTTGAAAATTTGGATAATTCAACAATAAGACTTAATTTTGCACAAAAGTAATATAAATTTTCCAAATAGTCTTATATAAAAGTAAGATTTTTTGAGAAAAAAATATCATCCAAATTAAAAATGTACAACGGAAAAATCATTAAAGAACTGTTAGACAGGAAGAATATCCCTTATGGTGATCTTTTGCGAGCCATAGGGATGAATCCTAAACAAACATCAGTTAATGCGCTGGTGACAGGTAATCCTTCTGCAAAACGGTTAGAAGCGATAGCGGACTTTCTCGGTGTATCTATAGACACCTTATTTATAAGAGAGGGTGTTGAGATATCGACAGAGGAAGAGCTGAAAAGTCTAAACATTACTCAACTGCGAAACCAGCTTGCCCACCTTCGTGAGCAGCTTCAATTCCGTGATGAGATGTTGAAAGAAAAGGAGGAACGTCTCCGTGAAAAAGAGGCCAGAATCCAGCTTTTGGAAAAATTAAATGATGTAATTTCTACAAAAAATTAAGGGTTTATTAACAGTCAGTCAGCGCATTAAAAGCATAGTGTACTCGGACAGTATAGGGACACTAGGTAGTCTAAAATTGCGTTTTTTGGCAATCTCCAAAAATGTAACTAATTGATAATCAAAAGGGGTTAAAGCCCTGATAATCAACGGAGAATCTTGTCCTCTCCGCTGCAAAGTAGAGAAACGGTTGTGACGATAGTTGCAACCGTTTTTCATTTGTCCACCCACGGCAAGCTTGCTTGGCGGTAGTGTGGAAAATGAAAAGCGACAAGTGCCGCAAGGCACCGTTTATTTCACATTAATGCATACCTCCCCTTCTCAAGATGCACGAGCGCAGCGAGTGAATCTTGTCCTCTGTCATCTCTCCCCACTCAAGAAAGGCGAAGCGCAGCGAGCCAATCTTGTCCTCGTTAAATCTCACAATTTACTTGTCCAAACTCATTTGAATGAGTCGTGGCGAATTTACAAGTTTATTGTAGTCATCAAGCAATGAAGCATTACTGAAAATAATGCCGTCGCGCTTGGTGGTGCCATAACTCTCGTGGGCATGTCCGAAGAGATGCAAAAGGGGATTAGCATTTTCCACACTATTGCGCAACGGCAGATTGCCCCAATGCGTACCCGACGAGTAGTCGAGTATTTCAAGCGGTGGCTCGTGGGTTACGAGCACATCCAGGTCGCTTTTGGGAATAAGGTTCTCGGGGTGGTTATAGCCTAAGCCGAAGAACTTCATGCCATCAATAGTCACGCCACGGTCCTGCAGGAAGTGTACATTGGCAGGCAGGTCTTCAATGCCTTCGGCATCCCACAAGCAAAGGTCGTGGTTGCCCACTACGAATATTTTGTGGGAATAATCAAGCGCAATGAACCAGTTGAGAAAGTTGAGCACTTCTTGTTCGGTGCCGCTGTGGGTGAAGTCGCCACTATGCACAAGCATATCGGCTGGAGGCATCGCCCCCAACCTGCCATGCAACCCGTGTGTGTCACTGATGTGAAGAATGGTCATAACTTTAACACCCTAAAGATTCTCCGTCATTTAGAACTCTTACCGACCAATTATCGCTAAACTGTCTCTTAAACTCTTCTGGGTCGTTTGTGTGAATGGGTATTATAGTTTTGGGCTGTAATAAACTGAAAACCGTACGCGTGCCGTTCACATCAGAGTGCCCACTGGTGTGCATATACTCATAATCTTCGCCCAATGCTTCAGCCAAAGAAGAGTTATAATTATCGCCATTAGAGACGTCAACATAACCTTTCCACATCGATAGATATTTTTTCTTCTTTCCTGGCAGTTTGTCTATCAGTTTCTTGAATTTGTAATTATCACGGGCAATCAAGACAAAGCCTTTGTCATTGATAAGATTTTCAAGTTTCGGATTCAAGTTGTTATCAACAGCATAAGGTTGATATGTTCCATATTGATATAACGTCGACTTGCTCCAAATGTTAGGCTCATTTATAATGGTATCCATGACTTCCTTTTGGTAGTTGTCGACTAAAAACGGACGTCCTGCCTTCAAAGCAGCATGATACAGACCGAAGAGACGGTCAATATTAGTGGAAGAAAGATATACTACATTCGCAAATTTTTTTTTAAAACTGGCAATAAATCTTTGTTGTAATTCGCTTTCTTTCTCGACTTTTCCAGTTATCCTTGCGACATTGGTGCCCTCGCTCACAACATAGTCAACCGTTCCCACATATTTCTTCATGAGTTCAGGTAGTTTCCCGCTTCTGAATCCATGAGTGCGGAAGTCACCCGTATGATACACACTTTTCCCTCCTGCCTCAATTTTGAAAGCATAGGCATCAAATGCAGAATGGTCGATATTGATAGGAGTTACAAAAAATGGTCCTATATTAAGCACATCATATGGTTTGAAAGTGTGGAAAAACTCCAGCCGATTTTTCAACTTTATATGCTGTTCTTTTTTAGAGGAGAGTCGTGTGGAGAGAATCTTCTGGATTTTCATGCCTAAATCTCCCATATATATTGGAAGGTCTTTCGGCAAGTCAACAACGCTGCCGATATGGTCGCCATGGTAATGTGTGATAAGCAATGCGCTTTTCGACAAGTCACCATGAGTCAACCCTTCAACTTCCAACGCTCCAGTTTTTGGACCACCTGGCAATTCTTCTCCATAATCAACGAATAAGCGCCAGCCGTCATGTTCGTACTCTGTAACACAACCTCCTATCTGATGTGAGCCTCGATGAACTTTAATCTTCATTTCCTAATGTGTGGGGGATATGTCCCAGTAAAAGTAAATTTGCCATTTATGTAATCCTTACTATTGTAGTAAAGAGTGTGGCAGTAAAGTGTACAAGATAATTCTTGAAGATCTATTTCTCTTTCGCAAAATTCCTCTGTACTTCCTTCAGGCATAACTGTCACCACATCTATGTTCAGATGTTCTGGAATCGGCTTGGTTTTGCTTCCCCTGTTCATGATGAAATCCCACCAACTTGAGCCTGATTCACTACGTAATAGAGTTGCAATAAATACAGAATAACTAATAGCTTGTTTCATTGCCTCTGCCTGACTCTCGTTTTTTTTGTTCTCGTCTTTTAACTCCATAACACAAATACGCGAGTTACCATCAACCGACTTTACTCTTGCTAGAATATCAATACCTCCGCCGTTATGACGACTATATTCTGGGACATGATCACTTGCTTTTAATGGTGTTGGTAACTGAAAGAAGCAATTATACAACCTAACAGGTTGAATATTACATAATACTTTGCCTTCAGCTCTTGTCTTTTTGGCAAATTCCTTTAGAAGACGGTTCTCAAGTCGATGTTCAGGACTATTTAATTTGATGCTGTTTGCTTCTTTTGATTTATTGCGAAAAAATCGCCTAAAATTGCTTGCCTCGGAACTTGACCATTCAACTTTCTTTGACATTTGCAGTTCAGTATATTCCTCTTTAAAGTGTTTCTTGTTGTTTTCTTCCTGTGGGTATAACCAGACTTTTTTCCCACCACACACAACCTCGCCTACGCTTTGACCATCAAAGCGCAAGTCATACGCCTTGCCGTCTCTTCTAGAAACAGAGCTATACAAAGATATCCCTTCTGGTTTATGGAAAGGTCTTCGATTTCTTTTTGTCGTTGTTTTCTCTATTTTCATAATGTAGTTTTTATATCTACTCTTCCACTCTGGATTATTAGAAAGTAGTTTATTAACTAGATTAATGATTTTATTGATACTTTCCATTAGAGTATCAACATTTTGAAGTTCATTTTTTGTTTTCATTGTCTTTTTATAATTCTGTTTGTTTTCTCTATTTGGTCGACGATGCGGTCGCCAATTTCGTTTTTGATATAGGCTACATGAACGGTGATGTCGTTGGTGTCGCTTGTGGTTACAAAATGCTCCAGCGCTATGGGTTCATTGTGCTGAAGCCAGTTTGTGAAATCGGCCATGAGCGTTGATTTCAAGGGAAAAATGGCATGGACAAAAAAAGGCATGCCCAGCCCGAACTTCTGCTCCACTTCGGGCGAGAGAATGCGCTTGGTGCGCTCCATGATCTCGCTCAATTTGCACTCGTCGTTAGACCACTTCATTTTCACCAGGTTGGCATCTGCAAAGTCGAACATGAAAGCCATGTCGCTCAATGTGCAGGACGCAAACTCAATGCATGAGCATTCGCCCTGCTGGGCAAAGATTTGCTCCAGTAGGGTGAGGCGCTCGGCCGTTGTCAGTTGTGTGATAACTTGTCGTTTCATTGTATGTTATAATGTTGATTTTTACGTCCAGAAAAATAATTTTTAGTAGATAACTTAGATGGGTTATTTCCCTTCCCTCTCTATATATAATACGTTTGAGAAATTTAATGGTCACTCAAAATTCAGTAAATGGATGTTAAAAAATTATTATATTTGGTAGTACTGCACGTTGTTTTTTGTGCAGTATCTATAGCGTACATAGCAGAACATCAGCGCTTTAAGAAAGTTTAACTTTTAATTTAAAAATAACGAGCAAAACGCGTCAGTTTATCAAAAAATTAGGGCATAATCCATTTTATGCAAATATACAACATTTTTTCAAATTCAATCCATGTGTGGCGTTTTTTTGTAAAAAAGCTGATTTTCGCAACGATTTCATGCTTCACTTTGCCAATAATTTGTATTTTTGCACTTTCAAGGCAATGATTATATGGAAGAGAACAGCAATATTGTAGTGAATGATGGTGATTACCAGAGTTTTCGTGATGATGTGTTGAAGCGCATCCGCTCGGCCCAGTATGAGGCGATGCGCGCGGTCAACAAGGAGATGATATCGCTCTATTGGGAGATAGGCCGCCAAATCACCGAACGCCAAAAAGCACTCGGTTGGGGCAAATCGGTAGTGGAGAACTTGTCACGCGACATTCAAGCAGAATTCCCGGGAATTCAGGGATTTGGTGAACGTAATATCCGCAATATGGCTCGCTTTTATGTTGAGTATCAATCAAATGAAATTCTGCAACCATTGGTTGCCGAAATTAGTTGGGCAAAACACTTGCTCATTATGGAAAAGTGCAAGGACACGCAGGAACGTCGTTTCTACATCCTTGCAACCAAGCGTTTTGGATGGACAAAGAACGTGCTGATGCACCAGATTGAGGGCAAGGCGTTTGAAAACTATCTGCTGGGGCAGAGCAACTATGACCAAACGCTGACTGAAAACGTAAAGAATCAAGCCGTTTTGGCATTGCGCGATGATTATTCTTTGAACTTCCTTGAGTTGAGCGACGAGCACTCTGAACGTGATTTGGAACTTTCCATCGTGCGCAATATCCGTGCTTTTCTGAATGAGTTTGGTAACGATTTCACGTTCTTGGGCAACCAATACCGCCTTGAAGTAGGTGGACAGGAGTATTTTATTGACTTGTTGCTTTATAGCCGGCAGATGCAGTCGCTTGTGGCTATTGAGTTGAAAGTGGGCGAGTTTAAGCCAGAATATAAGGGCAAGATGGAGTTCTATCTCAACGTGCTTGACGACACAGTGAAGCTGGCACACGAGAACCCGTCCATTGGCATCATCATCTGCAAGGAGAAAAACCGCACTATTGTTGAGTATGCGCTCAGACACAGCTCGTCACCCATCGGCGTGGCAACCTATAGCCTCAGTCCTGACTTGCCAGAACAATATAAGAAACTGCTACCCTCGAGTGAGGACATTGCCCGACGTGTGGATAACCTGCTGGCATCAAAATAGTTTTCAAAGAATGAGCATTTAACCCAACAATCAGGGTTTATCAACAGACTATTAAGGTGTTATGGATATGTGTCCATAGACAGCTTATAGGCAGTAGATATTGAAAATCGGCAAAAATCGAAGGAATTTGAATTGCTATGTCGCTGATTTCCAGCGATTGTTTTTCTCGAAGAATGAGGCGGTGAATCTTGTCCTCTCCGCTGCAAAGTAGAGAAACGGTTGTGACGAAAGTTGCAACCGTTTTTCATTTGTCCACCCACGGCAAGCTCGCTTGGCAGTGGTGTGGAAAATGAAAAGCGACAAGTGCCGCCAGGCTACTTTTCTCTACTTTGCAGCACACCCCCGCGGGAGCGCACAAGATGCATGAGCGAATGCGAGTGAATCTTGTCCTTGAGCGCACAAGGCACACTCCACCTTTGCATGTGTGAGTGTGCCTTTAATATGAAGCAGATGTTATCAAGTATTCAATTTGAGCGGCTAGATTCTCGCTCTTTGGTGTCACGATAGACGTTGTTGACCTTGTTGCCACCAAAGGAGTATGACACGCGAATGGAGACGGCGTGGCTGTGGATATTGTTGCGAGTAAAGACGCTATAGTCGTTATACAGTGCCGTTGATTTTGTGATGTTCCATCCAAAGGGGTCGCTAACAGCGGCGGTAAGCGCCAAACGATTATCAAGGAGCATATATCTCAGTTCAAAGCCAATCAGCGACATTGCCCCATATCGCACCAAGCGCTCATGATAGGGGAAATAATGACTGAACCGCACATTGAAAATGAGTGTATGCTGACGATTGAGCATCCACGAGGTGTTGAGTTCCAATTTGCCGCTCCAACTGTTGTCATCATGCTCCCTGAAATCGGCAATCTTCGATTTGGCATAGGTGTTGAAGACCTCGCCGCCAACGTTCACATTCCACCAGTCGAAGATGGAGCGGTAGTATGAAGCATAAATGCCCACCTTGTTATTGTCGATGCAATTCATGGGAATAGTGGATTGCGAGCCATCGGCATTGAATCGCGTAACATAGCTGATGGCATCGCGATTGTAGGAATTGTAAAGCACGGCATAGATTCCCTTGAAACTGTAACTAAGTTCGGCATTGTGAGCAATACTTGGTCTTAGGTCGGGATTTCCTGACACATAGTCGCTGGTGGTTGTATAGTAGCGGAACGGATTGAGGTCGCCAAAGTTCGGGCGTGTAATACCCATTGAATAGGACAATGAGAAGCGTCCCACACCCTGATTACTCCAACTCAGGTTTAACGAGGGGAACAGATAACCATAATTATTATTGTGCTCCTCGTCACCGACTGACTGAAGTCCTTTCACGTCCGTATGCTCATAGCGCAGTCCAAGTTTTCCGAAAAAAGAGTTGCCGAAACTCTTCTCGGCACTGATATAGGCGGCAGCGGTTAGCTCGTCATAGTCAAACGCGTTGCTTTGCGTAGGGTCATAAATCCAATGTGAATCATCATAAGTTCCGGCTTTCAATGCTGTCTTGTTACCTATGGCGGTATAGGCAACTCCTGTCTCCATCTTGAATGCATTAAATGGCAGTGTAGCATCAAGTTTGACCGAATGGATGTGATATTTGTTGTGCCCATCATTGGTCAAGTGAGATGAACCATCTTTCCAGGTTGTGGTCACATCAGAGAATGACTTGGTTGACTTATTGAACCAATTGTAGGTGAGACTCAACATTTTGCCCTTGTCGTCAAGATGCCAATCGACAAAAGTAGTCAATGTGAGTGCATTGTTGGGGCGAGACGGTGAATAATTGCACGAGTTGAATATGTTGCCCTTGTCATTTGTCGTATCGTTCAATTTGCTATTAAGCCGCGTTGTGCTGAAATTGGCAATTACACCTGCATTAAGTCGGTCGGTGAATTTATACTTGAAAAGTCCATTCACACCAAACGAACGATTAGTGAAGTGTGTGCTACGTTTCGAGACTTTCTCGTAATCGCTGAATGTGTAGGTGCGGTCAACGTCATTAATGCCCCTGTTATCACTCCAACTGGCATCGACCGATAGTTCAACTTTGCGAGCTGTGTAAGATAAATTGCCGCCCAACATATAACTGAAATTCTCACGAGCAATGCCACGACCCCACATGCTGCCACGCGCGCCAAGCGACTCGTTGCGAGTAGTGATGCTGATAAACGCCACATTGGTGCTTGCAGCATATTTTGCTGGTGGTGTGGTGAGTACTTCGATTTTCTCGATGCCCGATGCCTGCAGGTTTTTCAGTTGCATGGCGATGGCATCATCGGGCATTTCCAATAGTCGGCCATCAACAATATAGCGCACCGACGACTTACCAGCAACGGTCACAGCATCGCCCTCAACCGATACGCGTGGAATGCGGTCAAGCACTTCAATGCCGTTAAGGCCTTTAGTAAAAGCGTCATTCTTGGTGAGATAGACGATGCGATCGGGTTCTTGTTTGAGCACAGTGCGATGACCTATTACCACTACCTCATTCAGTTCGAGCACCTTATCCCAATAGTCGGCGATAGAATCCATGCTTATTGAATCATTGTTTTCCTGTGCAAAAAGGGACACAGGTAGTAGAGCCATCAATAAGACGGCTTTCGCGAGTTTATCCATAATAAGTTAATGATTAGTTATTTAAATGCTTTTTCTTTGCCTTGGATGAAGAAAAACGCTCCACCATGCCGGTCACGTTGCAGACCAATGTAGATTATCTCACCGTTGTTGACAATCTGTAGCGAGGTGTATTGCCCGTCGGCGCCGTTATAGTCGGAGTATTCCTTTGCCCTTGGAGCATCTTTCGAGATAGCCTCGGCAATTTTCTTGATTATACCGGGATTGTTCTTGACAGTCAATCCGCGATAGTAGTTGCCATTGTTTTTGTAGATAGAAATTGTCACACTCTTGTTGTCGTTGTAGCGGCCGTCAAACAGGTTTTCAACATACAACTTGGGCGGGGCGGCATATACCGCTAAAGCGGTGACAATGCACGTTATGATGATTATTATTCGTTTCATTTCTCTAAGAATTTATGTTGCATGAATTGATTGACTTTTTCTTGTTCAGCGGCATTTTGCTGGGCCACAGTTTGCATGAATTGCTGCATCCTGGCTACATCGGCTTTGGCAATCGCTTGGGCTTCGTCAGCACTTGCTTTTTGTCCAGCGACATAGACAATGCAGTTGTCATTGTGGGATGGCGCAATGGAATTCTTAATATTGAAGAACATTATCACACCCACAATCATTGCTGCGCAAGCCGCTGCCACACCGCTCCACATCCATCTTGTGCTGGTGTTGCGTTTTTGAGCCAATGCCTTGCTTACACGCTGTCGCAAGTGTGCCGATGCACCTATTTGTCGTTGCGGTTTAAGCAGGTCTTTTATATCTTTATATTCGTCCATAGTGGTCATTAATTATTGGTGAAATACTTTTCTCTAAGCTTTCCCATTCCCGAATAGAAACGCGATTTAGCGGTGGATTGTGGGATATTGATAATGCGGCTAATTTCCACAAACGAAAGTTCGTCAACCACATTCATTCTCACAATTTCAGCCTCGTTGGGCGGCAAGCCGTCAAGTAAGCGGTTAATGCGGTCTATTTCCTCCTGGTCTAGATGGTCTTCCGTTTCATCGGGTAATTCAACGTTCTCAAACGATACTGTCGAGACTTCCTTTTTTCTGAACTTATCCTGACACAGGTTGTAAACAATGCGGAACATATAGCATTTTGCATCCTTCACCTTGTCGCTGTTTTCAAGCAGACGCAATACAGCATCATAGGCGATATCCTCGGCTTCGACTCGATCGCCCAAACGGTAATAGGCAAACCTCACCAATGCGTCAAGGTTGCCTTCTATTACTTCGTCAATATTTCTACGCCTATTGCCAAACATAATCTCAAAACGCTCAAATAGCGATCCATAATATAAGACGCAAAAATAAGAAAATCGCCGAAATAAATAACTTGAAATTTATATTGGTCCGTTTATTGTTTGTACTTTTTGCAATCAAAAAACTGTATCAGAAGGTATAGAAAGTTGTAGATATAAATAGTATTAAAAATTTCTGAATCAGGACTTACTTTCGACTATTTTCCCAATCTTGATGGAGTTTAAACCATTTGCTGCTATGGGAGCCACAAAACTTTAATACTATTTTTCATAATCGATGCATTTATCGTTTAATATCATTATCTGACTATTAGACGCATAACTTGACCAAAAACTTCACACTTTAGGGTGTTTTTTTATTATTCGCAGTTGTCATTTCGGTGAAAAAGAACGTTATTCGCCGAAAATTTTCGGCGAATAATTTGGTTAATCGCCGAAAAGGGCATACCAAAGTTACTTGTCAATGGGTAGAGTTTAAACTTTTTGAGAGAAGATAAGTCTTATCAAGAAACACATTAACGATTATGAGAAAAATACTTGTTTCAATATTGGCCTTGGCGAGTTTGGTAATGTCACCTGTGGTGAGTGCCCTCACTTTGAGTAATGAGACTCTTAACTACCAGATTGTGTATCACTGGGGCGTGGTGTGGAAGCATGCCGGCGATGCCACGTTGTCGATCAACAAGAGCGGCAACGGCTACCACGCAATGCTGACGGGCAAGACACGCTCATGGGCCGACAAGATTTACCCCGTGCGCGACACCCTCAAGTGCACGATGCAGAGCAACTTCAGGCCACTGAAGTATGAGAAGTTCACTCACGAGAAGAGTTACTATGCCCACGATGTGGTGGACTTCATCAATGGCGCGTCGAGCACCTCGGCCACTTGCAAGCGCTACCGCAAGAACAAGCCCACCGCCACGCTGAGCCTGAGCACCGGTGGCGTGGCCTACGACATGCTTAGCACCTTCTTCATGCTCCGCAACCTCGACTACTCAAAGATGGCCGAGAGCAAGGTGTACAAGACCTGCATCTTCTCAGGAAAACAGAAGGAGACGCTCACCATTAAGTACCAGGGTGTGAAGCAGTTGCAACTGCGCGACAAGTCGCGCCACCAGGCCCACCACATCAAGCTGCAGTTCACCCAAGACGGGGGCAAGAAGTCGAGCGACGACATCGATGCCTACATCTCCACCATGCCCAACCGCATCCCGCTGCTGGTGGTGGGCAAGCTCCCCATAGGAGAGATAAAGTGCTACTACGCCAAATAATTCATTAAATTTTTATATTCTTTCCCAATATGAGAATGACAAAAATTGAAGTGATTGCCACCGTGTTAATAGCATGTGGCATCATGGCACTCACTGCTTGCCAGGGCAAAAGCGGCACTACAAGCGCAAGTGTCACCAGCAGTAGCGACACGATAACGGCTATTGCCGATAGCCAACAACAACCCAAGGGCTACCTAAAAGCTATTGACAAATACCTTGTTGAAGAAATTGGTAAAAACTACGACAAGAGCGATGTGTGCATTCCACAAGCGATGATAGTTGCGACCGATGACAAGGACGACCAGGACATCAAAGTGTGGGGCGACTTCTGGATTTTCAACTACAACCTTGCAGGCGATACTCTCAAGACTGCCTCAGGAGGCAGTTTCCCGGGACTGATACACCTGAAGAAAAGCGGTAACGAATATGAAATCACATCTTTTGAGCGTGTTGCCGACGGTGCCGACAACTTGCCAAGCGCCAAGAAAATCTTTGGCGACAAGTTTGACGCTTTCCAGAAAATGAACTCCAACGAGAAAGGACGCGAAGAGAATCGCGCTCAAGGCATTGCGACCTATGTCAAGGAGCACAACATAAAGGCCACAATGTATCAAGACTATGGTTGGCCAGTAGTGAAACTGCCGGAATAAGCAGTGTCGTCAACTATATTAAAAATGAGGAGGATGTGACAAGAATCACATCCTCTTCATTTTACTCTCTTCTCTTTATTTAGATTACAAAGACAATGCAGTGATTACGCTCAATATAACCACTATTATGATAGAGGCGATTATTGGAAGTCTCCATGCTTTCCATTTTCCTCGCTCGCGCCATGTCTTGCGATTGATTATGTCAATGCAGTATATCACAAGCCAAGTAATGCAGCCTATAACGATAAAGGCGGCTATCAATCCCAAAATTGTTGCCACATCAATTTCTTTCTTCACAACAATAACACTAATAGCACTGCCGACATTAAACACTACCATTATTATGATGACTAACACCATGAGCATTCGCCACGCTGTGCCCCACCAGTTATAGCCAAACAGTTGCTTGTAGTCAATATACAGATAAATAAATAACAAGATAGCTGTAACTATATTAAGATTGCGGTAAGGTACACAATACAATACTATAGACATCAGCAGCATAATAAACTCAACCACCAACGATTGATTGGCGATAAAGACCTGAATAAAAAAGCCCTGTGGCAATGTGTGACGCTTGAGCAACGGCGCATGGCGGAACACTATCCAGGTGGGCAAGATGAGAGTTGAAAACACTACCAGCATCATCCACTCATTATGTGCCTGCAGCCAATTCCAAGCGTAGGTAACATAGAAGAGCGGGCCAGTAGATGTTATCTTGGCAATCTCATGAGAGTAATCTTTGGGTGACAACAAATGTCCCAGCAGATAGACAATAACTCCCAACAGCACGAGCATCTTCACTGGCGGAAAACTCACTTGTCGTTTACCGGTGACATAGTCGCGCATCAAGTGACCAGGACGAAACAGCAGTTGCCAGGCAGTGTAGGGCATTGACCTAGAGTGCAATCCCCATATCTCCATCACTCCTGTCCACACGCTGTTCCAAGTGACGGGACCATGAGTGGCCTTTTGGCCGCATAGCGGGCAGAAGTTGCCTTCATGCTCCTCACCACAGCAGTCGCAGCGGTGCTTCTTTCCAGGATATTCATATTTCACTGGATGCCGTTTCCACTCACGATAACTGTTGCGATAGTCTTTTAATCGGCGTGGCATCTTGATTCAAAAAATGGGTGACATTGCGAACTATACATGCATGCCACCCATTTTGATTTAGGTGATAAAAACAAAATTACTTTTCTACTTCCTTAACGCGCAGGTAGTCGCCGCTGCCCTTGACGATTGTCTCAAAGTAGTCTTGAGTGTAGCCGCCATAGTTGGGCGAGACTGGGTTACCCCACTTGTTGCGCTCAAACTTGCCATCCTTCTCCTTCTTGATGTTACCATCGAGGAACTTCACGAAGAGATACTTGGCGAGGTCCTGATATTTGCTGAGATAATCGTGAGCACTGTTCACGCTGTAGTTGGTGAGGAATTCCACTGCCTCGGCAGGATTGTTCTTGTAGATAGCGGCAGCCTTAGCCTCAACTTGTGGCTGCTGAGCCTCAAACGCATCCTCAAGGCCCTTCTGCACGCGGCGCACGTCGGGGATCATGTATGAGTAGCGATTATAGCACTGGTTGGCAATCAGGTTGTTAACCCAGAATGCTGCGTCGAAGTCGAAGTTATAAAGGTCGCCCTTTCCCTCGCGGAAGCAATCGGGCACCTCGTTGATGCTGCAGTACATGGGCACGAAGACGGCAGTGTTGGCATCGTCAACGCCAAACCAGATGATGCCGCCCACCGGGTCGGGGAGCCAAGAGCGCATCTGGGTGCAGAACACGAAGCCCGTTTGTTGCGTAGCAATAGCACGCTCGTGGCAATAGGTCACGCTATCCACCTTAAACTCCATGGGGCGATAGCGATAAGGCACGCCATAGTAGTTCTTAGCGCCAGGGTCCTGAGTCATGTCGTAGGGAGTTCCCTCAAAGTGGTCGCGCATCATGTCCTGCATGTTACGCACCGAGAGCAAGCGGTCGGGCTTCACATAGAGAGGCATAATCTCGGCACCCTTCTTACCCTCGAGATAGGGGAGATAGCGGTCCATGCCTGCTTTATACTTGTTGAAGAATGCCCATGCGCGAGCATCGCAACCACGCAGTGTGCCATAGTCGGCGGGGCAGTAGGTCAACGAGAAGTCAAAGTCCTCGTCCTTGCCGTTGAACCATCCCATCTTGCGGGCAAACGACACCACGTCCTTGCTGTAGATGCAGTTATCCTTGTCCTTGAAAGGAATCTTGTGAATGCGTGCCTGGTTGGCGTGAGCCGAGATGCAGTCGTCGGGGATGCGAATAGCCACCCACACGGCGCCTTTCTCCTTGCCACCCTTGCCAATCATCTCCAGCACCCACACCTCGTTGGGGTCGCCAATCGAGAACGACTCGCCCTCACTGGCATAGCCATACTTAGCCACGATGTCGGTCATCACCTTGATGGCCTCGCGCGCAGTCTTAGAGCGCTGCAGTGCAATATACATGAGGCTTCCGTAGTCAACAAGAGCCGTGCCAGTAGTGTCTTCACACTCATGACGTCCACCCCAGGTAGACTCTGCCACAGTCACTTGATGCTCGTTGATGTTGCCCACCACCTTATAGGTGTGCGCCACCTCGGGAATCTCGCCCAGGTATTTTCCTGAGTCCCAGTCATAAATCTTGCGCATGTCGCCAGCCTTGTGGTCGGCAGCGGGATAATAGTCCAGAAAGCCGTAGAGAGTGTGAGAGTCGGCGGCATAGGTAATCAATGTCGAACCGTCGACCGTTGCCTTCTTGCCGGCAATAAGATTAGTGCAAGCGTGCGACTGCGCGCCCCACCCCATCACGAGTGCCGCAACAGCCATCAGGCCCAAGGCACGAGTTTTAGAAAGTAAATGTTTCATGATTTATTTATTTTAATTGGTTATAATAGTCAAAATAAGAGGTATTTAGTGGTTAAGTCTCAAGCTTCGGAAGTCAGTCCCCCCTCTAAGATAGAGGGGGAGTTTGTCGCCTGATTCTTAGCGGTTTGATATTTCATAATTACTTCAGAAACTTGAATTTATGTCTTGTAACAGTGCAGTTTTGCCTAATCCTCACGGTTAATGTGCACTTTCACCTTGGCGATGCGGTATTTCTTCACCTTGAGCACGGTGAAGTCGCATGGCCCGCAAGCTATTTTCTCTTTTTCCTGCAGGAAGTCGCCCTTGATGTTGAGCAGCATGCCAGCGATGCTCTCGGCCTCGCTGGTGTACTTGGCAAAGTCGCGCTCGTCGAGCTCGGTGACATCGAGGAAGTCGGCAATCGAAGTCTTGGCGTCGAAGATGTAGGTGTCCTTGTCTTCCTTGGTGTAGAACTTCTCCTCGGTGTCATATTCATCGTCAATATCTCCCACTATCTCCTCGAGCACGTCTTCCATGGTGGCAAGGCCCTGCGTGCAGCCAAACTCGTCGACCACTACCGCCAGGTGAATCTTCTTCTTGCGGAAGTCCTCGAGCAAGTCGTCGATCATGCGCGACTCAGGCACAAAATACACTGGCCTGAGCAGTTTCGACCACTGGAAATCGTCGCTGTGGCGGTCGATGTAGGGCAAGATATCCTTGGCATAGAGCACACCCTTGATGTTGTCGGGGTTATCTTCATAGACAGGCATGCGCGAGTAGCCGTTGTCGACGATGCACTTTATCACGTTGTCAAACGGCTCCTCGATGTCGATGTCAACGATGTCGATGCGGGGAGTCATAATCTCGCTCACCGTCTTGTCGCCAAACTTGAGGATTCCCTCCAGCCAGTCTTTCTCGTCGGCATTCTTCACGTCGCTCATCTGCAAGGCGTTGGTCAGGTCCTCGGTCGATATCTCGTCGGCACGCTTGCCCACCGCCTTGTGAACGAAGCCCAGGCTCTTAACCATGAGCCTTGACAACGGGCTGAAAATCACCGACATCACTTGCAGCATGGGAGCGGCAAATGCGGCAAAGCGCACGTTATTGTTAGTAGCATACAGTTTAGGAATCACCTCGCCAAAGAGCAGGATAAGGAATGTCAATATCACCGTCTGGACAAGGAAGTTGGCTATTGCGCTGTTGAAAGTGAACATCTGGTTCATGGCAAAGTTGAGCACAATCACAATCATGATGTTCACCAGGTTGTTGCCTATAAGGATGGTCGCCAGCAGGCGCTCGGGCTGCTCGAGCAAACGCTCAACACGAGTGCGCTTGACGTCGTCGGGGATCGACTCCAAGTCGGTTTTATTAAGTGAGAAATAGGCTATCTCCGAGCCAGAATTAAAGGCCGAGAACAAGAGGCCAACAATCGCTGTGGCTATCGCCACCCAGCTGCCCAGGGTGGGGGCATTAAAAGATATAGACGCTGTAGAGTTTACTGCCTGCAGCAATGGTGAGGCAAGACTTAAAATACAAGATAAAGGGTCGGGGTCCAAAATCAATAGTTTTAGTTAAACAAACCACGCCAAGCCACGCATCTCATTAAATATCAATTACATAGATGCCGACTGGCGAGAGACAAAACACACAATAGTTGTGATTCTATTGCAAAGGTAGTGATAATTTTTGGTCTACCAAAAAATCTACACAAAAATACTCAACAACCACCTGTTTTTACTCCCCCTTGCGCCACTACCACAATGGGAATAAAGTAGCATCGTCCCACATTATACAATAAAACCACGCGGGTTACGTTATTTTCTATATAGGGTGAACTATGCCCTTTTATGTAGTAAAATTGATTATTTTCAAGACCAATGCTTAGACTCAAAAATATTATTTCAATTCATCATAACTGTTTCTTGATTAGAATAACAGTCCTGGTGCTGCTGGCTGGCGCAGCACTCAATGCCATGGCATTTGACCTGTCGCACTACAGCGACACCTCACGGCTTGCAACAGGCAAGTGGGTGAAGGTGGCAGTGAACGAGAGTGGCATCTATCAAATCACTTCGAGCGATGCCAGCAAGTGGGGGCTGGGCGACCTGAGCAGCGTGAGGGTCTTTGGCTACGGCGGTGCCCAACTGAGCGACACCCTGCGCGCCAACCAGTTTCTCGACGACCTGCCCCAGGTGCCCGTGTTGCGCACTGGCGACCGCATCCTGTTCTATGCCCAAGGGCCACTGTCATGGTACTGGTCTAACTCCTTCCAAATATACAAGCAGCGCCAGCACCCCTACTCTACCAAGGGTTACTACTTCATCACCAGCGACAGCAGCATCCCCGATAAGAGTCCGTCCACTTCGACCATGACACCCACAGGCACCCTCGTGAACACCTTCAACGAGCGCCTGTATCATGAGGAAGAACTCATCAACCCTGGCGAGACCGGACGCGTGCTGCTGGGCGAGGACTTCACCACCACCAATTCCCAGTCGTTCAAGTTCACCCTCGATGGCCTTGCCGACGGTTCCACGATTGATGTGGTGACACGCTTTGGAGCCAAGACACTGGGAGGCACCAGCAGCATAACGTTCAAGTACAACGGCAACAACCTTGCCGGCAATCACAACATCAAGGAAACCGACTCGAGCGACCCCAGCCACTACCACTACAACGCCATTCAAGTGCACAAGCAGTTTGAACTCAACGGCACCAAGGATCTCACCTACACCGTTACCTACAATCCCAGCGGCAATGTCCACCTGGCACGACTGGACTATATCATCGTGAACTATAAACGCCACATCGACCTCACGGGCAAGAGCAGCCTCCTGTTTGGACTGCGAAGCCTTGAGCCATTGCAGTATGAGATTAGCGGAGTGGGACCTAACACCCACGTGTGGGACCTTGCCAAGAAAGCGGCACCCGTGGAACTGGGACTGAGCGTGGATGGCACAAAGGCACGCTTCAGTCTCGACAACAGCCTGCGCCGCGACCTGGTGGCCTTCAACGACAACGGCACCTTCCCATCGCCCACGCTGGTGGGAAACGTCGACAACCAGAGCATTCACGGCGCACCCATCCCCGACATGATAATCATCGCTCCCAGCGAGTTCCTGCCACAAGCGCAGCAACTTGCCGCCATGCACGAGGAGATCGACAGCATGCGAGTGATGGTGGTTGACCAGGACAAGGTGTATAACGAGTTCTCGAGTGGCACACCCGATGCCGCTGCCTACCGCCTGCTGTGCAAGTACTTCTACGACCGCGGCACCGACGAGCTAGGCCACAAGCTGGGCTACCTGCTACTCTTTGGCAACGGATACTGCGACAACCGCCGCATCACCCCTGCCAGCAAAACCCTCAACTACCCCATGCTCCTGGTGTGGGAGAGCGTTGACGAGACCGACGGTCTACAGGTCTTCAGTTGCAACGAGATGAGTTCCTACACCAGCGACGACTTCTTTGCCACCCTTGAGGATGGCGACATCATGGGGCATAGCAAAGACGTGAGAATTGCCGTGGGCCGCATTCCCGCGCGCAGCGTCACCGATGCCACCATCGCCGTCAACAAGATAATAAAATACTCCACACAAGCCGACTACGGCAACTGGAAGAACACCATGCTCAACGTTGCCGACAACGAAGACAACGCAAGCCACTGGCGACATGGCGAAGAGGTGGTGGAAACCGTGGCCGCCAACGGTGGCGAGAACACCAACTTTAGCCGCGTGTTCCTCGACAACTTTGAGGAGAAGAGCGACGGCTCGGGCTCCAAGTTCCCCGACGCACGCAAGAAAATGTTCAAGACCCTCACCGAAGGTGCACTGTGGTGGAACTACTCAGGCCATGGCGGACCATCGGGATGGACCAACGATGGCCTCCTTCAGGTGACCGACATCGAGAACAACCTCTTCTATAGCCACCTGCCCATCCTCTATGCCGCAACATGCGAGTTCTCACGCCACGACGGCATCAACCCCTCGGGTGGCGAGAACGCGTTCTTCAACCCCAACGGCGGCGTGGTGTTGATGATTTGCCCGCCCAGGCTGGTGTATATGTCAAACAATAAAGTGCTCAACGTCACAGCTGCCAAGAAGATGTATGAGCGCGACAGCAATGGCCAGGTCATGCGAGTGGGCGACATCCTTGCCTATGCCAAGAACAACTCCAGCGACGGCACCCAGGGAAGGTCCAACTCACTGCGCTACGTCCTCTACGGCGACCCAGCTATGCGCCCAGCCATGCCTCAATACAAGGCTGTCATCGACCAGATCAACGGCGAGGATGTCGACCCCAACGAGTTCCCCGTCTTTGAGGCGCGACAGACGATGAACATCACCGGCCACATCGAGAACCTGGCAGGAGTGAAGCAAAGTGGCTTCAACGGACTCATCGAGAGCACTCTCTTCGACTGCGAGAAGTCGGTATCGTTTACCTACTCCTACAACTACACCAACCAGTATGGTCAAACCGAGCAGCTCGACTCAACCCTCACCTATGAGGAACGACAGAACAAACTTGCCATCAACGTCAACAAGGTTAACAACGGCGAGTTCTCCTTCAATGTCACCATCCCCAGCGAGGTGACAGTGAGCTACGACAACTTCCGCCCATCGCTGCTGAGCCTCTATGCCTACGACCCCGAGAACAAGACCGAGGCAACAGGCTCGTGCGATGAGTTCTACATCTACGGCTACGACGAGAGCGTGGTAGCCGACACCATTGGTCCCGAGATCAGTTACATGGGCCTCAACAGCAGCTCGTTCAAGGATGGCGACAACGTCAACGAGTCGCCACTGTTCCTTGCCACCGTGAGCGACGAGAGCGGCATCAACTTCTCAAGCGCCGGCATTGGCCACAACATGACGCTCACGCTCGACGGCAGCGTCACCTATAGCGACGTGAGCAGCTACTACACCGCCACCGAGGCCGACCAGGGCTCGGCAGGAAACATCAACTACGGCCTCTCCAACCTGAGCAACGGGCATCACACCCTAAAACTCAAGGTGTGGGACGTGTTCAACAACTCCAGCGAGAAAACCATCAGCTTCAATGTCACCAGCGGCCTTAAGCCCGAGATTGAAGAGATCAAGGCGTTCCCCAATCCTGCTGCCACCACCACCACATTCCTCGTGACCCACAACCGTCCCGAGGCAACGGTGACAATCACCATCGAGGTGTTCAACCTCATGGGACAGCGCATGTGGAGCACCACCCAGAGCGGTCGCAGCAGCATGTTCTCCTCATTCCCCATCACTTGGGACCTGAGCGACTACAGCGGCCGCAGGCTGCCACGCGGCATCTACCTGTACAAGGCCACCATCACCACCGACGGCCACCAGGAGAGCACCAAGACCAAGAAACTTGCCATCACTGCCCTCTAAGAGCATCGCTAATAAAGATAAATGCAACAAAAAAGTCATTTTTTTGACCCATATAATATTTTTTTAGTACATTTGCATTTTTGATAGGCTATCAGTGCATTTAAAAGAAGATGCAACAATTATAATGAGTGACACACGACACACTACACGCGAGATGCTGCCCGAGCCCACACTCAGGAGGCTCCCATGGTATCTTGCCTATGTCAAGACGCTCGACGCCAAGCATGTAGAGCATGTGTCGTCAACACAAATTGCCAAGAGACTCAACGTTGACGCTTCGCAAATTGCCAAGGACTTGTCGTTTCTCAACATCAAGGGCAAGACGCGCATAGGCTATGAGGTGCATCCTCTCACCAAGGCCCTCAACGAGTTTCTGGGCTTCAAATATCGCCACAACGCGTTCCTGGTGGGAACCGGCTCGCTGGGCAGCGCCCTGATGCGCGACCTGGGACTTCAGCAATACGGGCTCAACATTGTGGCGGGATTTGACGTGGACCCCAGCATAGTGGGAACCACGGTGGCTGGCATCCCCATCTACGACTTCAACGAGCTGGCAGCGCGCCAGCGAAGCACCGGGGTGTCGATTGCCATTGTTGCAGTGCCCTTTGAGAATGCGCAAGATGTAGCCAACGCACTGGTGGAGAGCAACATCAAGGCAATATGGAACTTCACGCCCTACCGCATCAAGGTTCCTCGCAACATTGTGTTGCAAAACACCTCAATATATGCCGACCTTGCCCTCATGTACAACCGCATGGAGCAAAACGGCAGTAACGCTAAGACAGCAACAAAGTGAAGATTATAGGTATAAAGAACAGTAACGGCAAGGAGTTGTCACAGCAAGTTTACCTTATGGCCGACTCGTCGGTGATAAGAACCAACAAGCCATTTTTTGTACCGCATTTTGCGCAGCGCTTTACCGGCACCACAGCTCTCGTGCTCAGGCTGGGAAGGTTGGGAAAGCACATTGCGCCACGCTTTGCCCATCGCTACTGCGACGCCATAGCACCAGCCATCAAGGTCACGGCTCAAGGCATCGACTGGGAGCAGCACAGCAGCGAGCACTCGGCATTAGCCCACAGCTTTGACGGCGCGCTACTGCTGGGCGACTTTGCCCCAGTGACGAGCCCCGATGCCATCAACAGCGCCACCGTGGGCGCCATCATGGGCAATGAGAACACTGGCAGCACGAGCTTGAGCGACACAGGCATCGACTATCGCCAGCTCATAGCACAGCTGAGCATCTATTTCACCCTCAAGATGGGCGACATGATAGTGGTGGAACTGGGCAACAGCCAGAGCGTGCTATCTCCTGGCGACACTGCAACAGCATGCCTCAATGGCGACTTGAAATTGACTATTAGAGTGAAATAACGCGACTCTTCAACACATAATATTATAAGATAACATATATCTAAACTACTATGCATAAGAAGTTTTTATTCAACATTTTGGGCCTGATGGCAATTGTTGCCACCACAACATTCTCCATGCAGGCTTTCTCCAGTGCCAACTATGCCAGCTCCTCCAAGCTTGCCAATGGCAATTGGGTGAAAATCGCGATTCCCGAGAATGGCATTTATCAACTCACCTTTGAGGAACTCTCGCAAATGGGGTTCTCCAATCCTGAGGCAGTTAGAATCTATGGAAAGGGAGGTCATCCCATCAGCGAGCTTCTTGACGGCTCGGCTACCGACGACCTCGTGCAAATTCCTGTCAAGGTGTATGACAACAAAATCTGCTTCTACGGCTGTGGACCAGTGAAGTATACCCTTGCCACTCCCAATGGCACACCCCACTACACCAGGGCTTTCAACAGTTATTCGTCCAAGGGCTACTACTTTGTAACACAAGACGATGGCACCAGCCCCAAGGCTCCTGCTGTAATAACCAAGGATAACACTGGCTCAATTGCCAGGGCATCAAGCCTTGATTACATGCATCACGAGAACGACCTCATCTCCCCAGGACAAATGGGCAAGAACATGCTGGGAGAGAACATGACAAATGCCGAAATCACCGTCCCCTATTCTGTTCCTGGCCTGTGTGGTGACTCGGCAATCACAGTCAACGTGTGCTCTGGTGCTAAGGTATCGTTTTCGTCCTACATCAAAGCCGAGCTCAACGGCTACGACATGAACTACACCCTGAGCACTTCCAAGATCTACACGCCTGCCAATGCCCAGGTCTACTACAACTGGGCGTCACCTTACAACTCGTTTATCCCCGAAGAGGGCAACCCAGTGCCTCAAAACGGCAACATCCGCGTGAGCATCTATTCTCCTAATGGCGAGGTAAATAGTGCTTGGCTCGACTACATCATTCTCACCTACTATCACAACAACACCCTTGAGAATGCCGCCCACAACCAGTTGAACATGGGCTTCAACAAGTGCACTGTGCAAGACCTCATTCGCATTAGCAACACCTCGCCCAGCGTTGAGGTGTGGAACGTTAATGACCCGCACAACCCCACCAGCCTCACTCTGTCGCAGGACGACAATGGCTACTGCTTCACTCCCGGTGTGAGCAACAACTGGAACCAGTACATCGCCTTCGACCCCAGCAAGGACTTGAGGTCGATCGACAGCTACACCGCTGTTGAGAACCAGAACATCCATGGCATGACCACTCCTCACATGGTGATAGTAACCTGCAAGGACCTCATTCCACAGGCCGAGCGTGTGGCACAGATGCACCGCGACAACGACAACATGATTGTACATGTAATCGACCAGGAGGCAATCTTCAACGAGTTCTCAAGCGGTACCCCCGACGCCATGGCAATCAGGCTCATGAGCAAGATGTTCTACGACCGCGACAAGAGTCGCTTCAAGAACCTCCTGATGTTTGGTGCCGGCAGCTACGACAACCGCAAGCTCCTCTCAAGCAAAGACTGCCAGGTGCTCACCTATGAGGCCGAGAACAGCAACGACGAGGAGTACAGCTACGTGTGCGACGACTTCTTTGGCATCCTCGACGACAATTCGGGCAATGAGCTTGCCAAGGACTACCTGCGACTGGGCGTGGGACGCATTCCTTGCGCCAACGTTGCCGAGGCCGAGAGCGACGTGGACAAACTCATCAACTATGTCAACAACCCCGACTACGGCCCCTGGCGCAACGACTTGCTGCTCGTAGCCGACGACTTCGACGACAAGCTGTATGCTTTCCAGAGCGAAGGCCTGTGCACGATTCTTGAAGATGAACTGGCAACAGGATTGGCACAAAACAAGGTGTTCTGCAGCCAGTTCCCCGTCGACGCTGTTTCGGGATATGCCTTTGAGGCTCGCAAGGAACTCACCGCCAAGCTCAAAGAAGGCCAGTACTTCATGACCTATGTGGGCCACGGCGACAAGAGCTACCTCACCAAGAACGAGCAGCTGTGGACAGTTATCGAGTCAAACACTATCGAGAACAAGTATCTCCCCATCCTCACCACTGCCTGCTGCGACGTGGCACGATATGACAGCAACCAGCGCGGTCTCGTGGAGATTCTCTTCCACCGCAAGGGTGGCGGCGCCATCGCCATGGTGACATCGGCAAGAGCCGTGTTTGCCGAGGACAACGACAATCTTAACCAAGCCTTCATCAGGGCTATGTTCTGCCATCACACCAAGGGCTACATGCCCACCCTGGGCGAGGCCTACATGCTGTGCAAGCAATCCTTTGGCAGGACCATCAACTACAACAAGATGTCGTTCATGCTACTGGGCGACCCAGCTATAAAAATCAACTATCCCAAGCCCTACTTTAAAATCACTAAGATTAATGGCAGCACCGTGGACGAATCGTCGACCGTCGCCTCAGGTGCTATGCAGGAAATCACTGTAGAGGCACAGGTTTACAACCCCAACGGCACCTCTGTCAACACCAACTTCAACGGCGATGCCACACTGAGCATCTACGACTTGCTCAAATATGAGACCACTGCCACTGGACGCATTGGCCAGACCTATGTAGACCGCGACATCTACTATCCTCGCAACCTTCTCACTCGTGTTAATGGTCGCGTAGTGGATGGTGTGTTCACTGCCAAGGCTGTGATTCCACGCTACATCCTCTCGAGCGGCAACATGGGATGCATCAAGGTGTATGCCCACATGGACGACAGCGAAGAAATGGTTAACGGCTCGTTCAACAACCTGCGCCTCAACAGCTACAACGCCAGCAACCCCAACACCGTTGTCGACGACATGCCTCCAGTAATCGAGGCGATGTACTTCAACGATGAGCAGTCGTTCAGCAATGGCGCTCTCATCCCACCAGGCTCTACCCTCTACATCCGTGCCACCGACGACCACTCGTTCAACACCCAGTCGGTAGCCATTGGTAACAGCATGTCGCTGCAACTCGACAACGGCAAGACCACCTACCCCTATATCAGGAGCCACTCTGTAATGAGCGACGAGGGCAGGATGCTGGCAATTGAGTTCCCCATGACCTTGCAAGAAGGCCAGCACTCACTGCTCTACAACGTCTACGACGCTGCTGGCAACAAGGCATCGCAAACCATCTCGTTCATCGTGGGCAGCAGCTCACAAATGAGCATGACTGTCGACGAGGAGCCAGCTGTTGACCAGGCGACGTTCAACGTCACCACCTCACTGCCCACCACTCCACAAGTTACCATCAAGGTTCTCGACACCGTGGGCAACGTGGTGTGGAAGACTACAACCTCTAGTTTCCCCTACACCTGGGACCTCAAGGACAACAGCGGCAACCGAGTTCCTGCCGGCGTCTACAAGTTCTATGGCACCTATGAGGGCAACAACAGCTATGGTGGCACCGAAATAGGACACATCATCGTTATCGACCCCTACCACGTGAGCAACTAAGCCACCACAGTTTCCACCGCCATCTTGGGTGGAAGCACGACAACAATAAAAATCGCACTCATGGTCATTCACGCCATGAGTGCGATTTATTTTGCAACTCCCTCAACTACGAGAAGGAATGGTCTATTGTACAAACTGCTTGAGCTCGTAGAGAGCCTGCTGGGCTTGTCCTGTGCGGTTGTCAAAGAGGCTGCCGTTCCACCAGTTGGTGGTGATTTGGTTCTGCCAGGGGATGTTGAACTCGTTGGCCTCGGGCCACCACCAGAAGAGGCCTTTCACGCGGCTGTGCTGCTTGAGGGCAGCAATCATGTCGACAGTGAATTTCTTCTGCCCCTCGTCGCTGTAGGGATAGGTGCTGGCAAGATTGAATTTTGTGTCGGGCAGCGCCCATGCGTAGCCGTAGCCACACTCCATGATCATGATGGGATGGTCGCCACTCACTGCCTCTATCAACTCCAGGTCCTCATCAAGCATTGCGAAATCGCCATGATAGGCACTGTAATAGCTCAACCCCACTATGTCATAATCTAAGCCATAATTTGCAGCCTGCTCATAGAAATAATCGGCTACTATGTTACCAGTACCATTGCTTGTTCGGTGCAGCTCAGTGTGAAGTATAATCTTTGTAGTCGGGCTCACCTCACGCACTGCCTGTGAGGCACGGGTAAGATAAGCTGCAATGTTATTCCATGTCTTACCTGTGGGCCACAACAGACCACCAGTAATCTCATTTCCCGTCTGTATGTAGTCGGGGCGAGCACCAGCGGCAATCATCTCTTGCAGCACATGCTTGGTGTAGTTGTAAACACTGTCTTTAAGAACTTCAACATCATTACTTGGCCATGCCGCTGGCACACTCTGAGTGCTGGGATCGGCCCAGGTGTCGCTGTAATGCAAGTCGAGCACCAGCACATATCCTGCGTCCTTGATGCGCTTGCCCAGAGCCTTCACATAGGCCAGGTCTTGGCACACGCCCTCGGCCACAGCACTGGCAGGGGCATTGGCGGGGTTGACAAAGAGTCGCACGCGCATCGCGTTCCATCCCTGCTCGCCAAAGTAGGACAAGATGTTGCTAATTGTGTTGCCGTTGTTGTCCTTGTAGATGGCACCTGCCGCCTCATAGCGCGGCAGCATTGAGATGTCGCCTCCCACGAGTCGCTCAGGCAATGGCTCGCCAATGAGCAGCACATTATATATAGCAGTGATGTCGGCACTGGTTATAGCACCGTCGACATCCACGTCGAGTGTGGCGGCATAGGTATTGTCACCTGTGAGCATGTAGTCATAGAGGGCAGTCACATCGGCACTGGTAACAGCACCGTCGCCGTTCACGTCATAGACGCTCGCCTTTGAAAAATGGGGACATAGAAGCACCAATGTCCCCATTAAAACTATTTTCTTAAGCATTTTACTGAACTCCTAATAAGATGTCATAAACTGCTGTGATATCGGCACTTGTCACATCGCCATCACCGTTCACATCGGCAGTGGCAGCGTGGGTCATGTCGCCAGTGAGCAGGTAGTCATAGAGGGCAGTGACATCGGCACTGGTAACCGAGCCATCACTATTCACGTCGCCCGCAAGAACAATAATCATGCCAGGCTCATATTCCCTCACTACATACTTGCCATTTTCCTTCTCGCCGGTGATGACATAATACTTGTCGGTTTCGGCATACATCACGTCAACCGTCTGTGGCGAGCCGCTGGCGCCGGTGTTGAACACGAAGTTCATGTAGCAGTCATCGTTGGCAAGGGTGTATTCCTTAACATACCAGGTGTAGCCATCGTAGGTCTCGGTGTCGGTGATAACCTCGCCGGGCCAGTTGCCATTGTGCTGAGCATTATCCTGGTCCCAAGTGTAGAACCTCACTGGATTCCAGCCCACTGCAGTAGCATTAACATGAATCTTGATGTTGTGGGGTGCACCTTGTCCCGAGAAGTCATACTCGCGGGTCACGATGCCTGTTACCGAGCCACCCGAGAGCAAGCCCACCTTGAGCGTGCAAGGCTGGTTGATGTTGACCTTGGTGTCGCTATTGACCTGAGTGCTGCTGGCTGTGGGAGTGGAACCGTCGAGGGTGTAGACGAGCTTGGCATTGCTGCCTGCTGTTACTGCTGTCAAGCGTGCCTCAAAGGCGCCAGGATACTTGCCCGAGGCCTTGTCGACCCAAGCGGTCTCACAGTTCTTCGACATGAACAGGCGGTAGCCATAGCCCTTGGTCACCTCTACTGCCTCGTCGAGGATTGAGGCATAATACTGGTTCACAACGTTGTCGGCCTTGGTGTACTTGTTGTTACCCACAACGCAGTACATCGACCTGCCATTGGTGCCACTCGACTTGAAGCCCGACATCTCGTAGTTCTTGCTGATGGTGTACTTCTGGGCAGTGCTCACGTTGGTCACGCCCACTGTCTTGCGCACGTCAATCATGTTCTTGATTTCCTGCTTGTAGTCCTTCCAGTGAGGCAGGAACACGCATGGTGTGCCAGGCATGGTGAGCAGGTAAGCATTGGCAGCAAGGGTGTCCTTGCGCAGGGGGTCGTTCTGGTTATTGGCATCACGATACTGGGTGTCGTGGTTCTCAACAAAGGTCACGGCATAGCGCTTGAAGTTGGAGTTAGACATGATGCCACCCACGTTGAGGTCTTTCCAGGTCACCTTGTCGCCGTTGTCACGGTTGCCACGCACCACGTCGCGCACGGTGTAACGGAAGGGGAAGTCGAACGAGGCGCTCATGTTCACGCCATTCCACTTGCAGTTGTCAATCCACGTCTGGATCTCGTTCTGGCTGCTCCAGTTCTCGCCCACCGAGAACTGCACGCCTGCTGCGTCGTTGTACTCGGCAACGCGGTTGGCCCAGAAACCACGGGTCATGTCATAACGGAAGCCAGTGTAGCCCAGGTCGTTGACCAAGAACTTGACATAGGCCTTGATGACGTTGCGCACGTTCTCGCTCTTGTGGTCGAGGTCGCGCATGCCGCCCCAGTCTTCGCCCTCGTCGTTATTCTCACTTAGCGACTCACCAGGCTGCAAGTGATTGGCAGTGTTGCCGCCATCGTCGTTCTTGCAGATGTCGGAAGCCGTCATCGTGTAGGTAACGCCGTTATAGGTCTCCGCAGGGAAGTCGGTCCATGTGCTCAGGTTGCCGCGGTGGTTCACCACCACGTCGGCAATAACGCCCGTGCCATAGCCCTTATAGGTGCTGATGAGCTGGCGCAGCTCGTTCTCGCTACCAAAGGCGCTGTGCTGGTCAAAGTAGTACTTCACGTCATAGCCCATCGAGCCAGTGCTGCCGGTCCAGCCACTCTGAGGGACCCAGATGAGATTAAAATACTGCGAGATTTCCTCGGCCTGCTTCGTGAGGTTCACCCAGCGAGTGTCGCCAAAGGAGTTCCATGAGAACGCTTGCATCATCACGCCGCCATAGTTGTCGGGCCATCCCTGAGCATGGCTCAAGAACGGCAGCAAGGCGACTGCTGTAAGTAGTAGTTTCTTCTTCATGCTATTTGTATTTTATTGTTAATGTGTTTTAGTTTAAGCACGCTTTTATGGTAATTTATCAAAATTGTCCCAAATATACACATTTTTTATTACATCGCAATAATTTCCTTAAAAATTAACACACCCCCAATCACCGCAACCGTTTGCACCCTTCTTCCCTCAAAGCGAGACTCACGCTCGCAATACCATACCCAACACCCACTACACCTCATTTACAAATCTTGCCCGCAAGAGCATTCAACGGCAGGCATTGCTCGCGGGTGATAGCGCGGTGGTCGTTGTGATGCTCCCATGGGCTGAGAAGCAGCAAGCGCCCGTTGGCACAGGCATCAAATTGCCTGCCACTGGGCTTTTGCATGGGTGAGATGCCATTCTCTAAAAGGATGATTTGTGGAAAACCGGCTTCGAAGGCTCTTTTCATAATCGCTTTCTCGCCTCGACTGATGCATGGCGACACGAGGACAGCGTCATCGCGACAAGCCTGTGTGAGCAATGCATCGCCTTTCTGCTTTATCTCTTCCTCGGTGAGCCGGCGTGAGCACTGAACCTGAATCTTTGAAGGGTAATCGAGCAGAAACTTGTTGCCAAGGGCTGTTACTGGCACGTCACCTATCATTAAACCATCAATGACGGTGAAGAATTGACTGTTGTTGCGTTTAACCCACAACCGCCTAGGGTTGTCTCTAAGATACTTGAACATCCTGTCGAGTTGCCCCTTGTGGCTTAAAATGCGGTCATGTTACCCCCATTCCCAAATGTTTCCCTCTTCGACAAGAGTGGTAGGCGTCAAGGTATTGCGAGCGCCGGCCTCGCAATAAGTAAAAAACAAGGCACTCACCGCAACTGGCGAGTGCCTTTTTAAGCAATTCATCAATTAAGCATTCTTGGCGGCTTTGCGCTTCTCGCTGATGAGGAAGACGCACACGGCGCCCACTGCCAGGAAGATTCCTGCCAGGATGAGCATGTTGCCCTGAACGCTACCCACGGCATGGAGGATAACGCCACCCAGTGCTGCTGCCACGATTTGTGGAATGCAGATGGTGCAGTTGAACAAGCCCAGGTAGGTTCCCATGCGGGGATTGCCCTCGAGGGCATTGGTGACCAGGGTGAAAGGCATTGCCAGCATCGCTGCCCAAGCAAAACCAATGAGGAAATAGGGCACGAAGAGGGCATACTGGTTGGTGCAATAAGGCACCATGACAAATCCTATGCCACCTATCACGAGGCTCAATGCATAACCTATCTTTATGTTCTTGAACATGGGGAGCACAAGAGCCCACAGCACGCTGCCAATGGCCTGCACGGCAAATAGCACGCCCACCCAGTTGCCAGCCTCTTGATAGCCAGCGCTTGCGGTGTCGGCAGTGTTCCACACGGTGTCGGCGATGGTGCCGTTGGTATAAGTCCACATGTACATGAACGCTGCCCAGCAGAAGAACTGCACCAGTCCCACCTGCAGGAACACCTTGAGGGCATAGTTGCTGGTGCTCTTGCCTGTCTCGGCGGCAATCTTCTGGTCTTCCTCCTTGGTGGCCTCACGGAACTGTGCCATCTGCTCGGGAGTGTACTCCTTAACCTTGGCAACTGTGTAGATAACGCAACCAATGAGGATTGCAGCACCTATGTAGAACGACCATTTCACCGAGTCGGGCACCTCACCAGTGGGAGCAATGTTCTTGATTCCCAGCCAGGTGAAGAGGATTGGGAAGATGTAACCCACCAGCGAGCCGGCATTGCACAGGAAACTCTGGATGCTATAGGCTTTAGCCTTCTGCTTCTCGTTAACCATGTCACCCACCATCATCTTGAAGGGCTGCATTGCCATGTTGATGCTCGTGTCGAGGAACATGAGCGATATCAAGCCAAACGTCATGGCGGCCGATACTGTGAGGCCAAAGCTACCGGCATTGGGCAGCATGCACATCACCAGCACAGCAACAGCGGCACCCACCAGCAAGTAAGGGATGCGGCGGCCCATGCGGGTCCACGTCTTGTCGCTGAAGTAGCCCACCAGTGGCTGCACCACCATTCCCATCAATGGTGGCAAAATCCAGAAGTAGCTCAGGTTGTGAGGGTCGGCACCCAAGGTGGCAAAGATGCGGCTAATGTTGGCACTCTGCAACGCATAGGCAATCTGAACACCAAAGAATCCAAAGCTGATGTTTATCAGCGTCGATAATCTTAAATCAGGTTTCGTTTTCATTGTCAATAAATTTTATAGTGAATTATGTTTTTCTCAGTACATAAGCTGGCATATAGCAATGCAATAGCCCAAGATGCATCACAACAAAAAAGCAAGGGACTTCACTGTCGAAGTCCCTGCTAAAGTACTCGGAGTGGGACTTGAACCCACACAGCCGCAATGGCCAAGGGATTTTAAGTCCCTCGTGTCTACCGATTCCACCATCCGAGCAGCTGGCTCTTGTAGACTGTGATTGCGCCTCACAAAAGTGCGGTGCAAAGATAATAGCATTTTTCCATTTTACCAAAAAAAACACAAAATATTGTAATTTTCCACCCCTTTTCAAAAAAAATATTGCAACATGCCACATGTTTCTCTATTAAGGTGGATTCTATAAATTAATTGAGTTGGAATTTACGATGAGCAGATTTGAATTTAAATTTGAAGAATAGTAGCGGGCTACATTTCAAGAATTTAAGTTAAAAGATGCCAGCGTAAATCAAAATACGACCAACACCTATTCTAACTTTTTCTTAATTTATTGAACCCACCTTAAAAATATTGTGTAACTTTGTTGGCATCTTCGGTGCGATTGAAGGCGGGCTTGCCTTCTCGCGCGCTAAACTACTCGTTTACTATTATATATGATTGAACGACACATTATTATCGACAACGTTGACCCAGTGGTGTTTTATGGCGTCAACAACAGTAACATCCAGCTCATTCGCAACCTGTTCCCCAAGCTCAGGATGGCAGCGCGAGGCTCAGTAATCACGGTAATTGGCGACGAGGCCGAGACGCTGAAGTTTGAACAGAACATCAAGCAGCTTGAGGAATACTGCGCCACCTACAACACTCTGCCCGAGGACGTTATCCTCGACACCATCAAGGGGCTTCCTCCCAAGGAACTCAAGATGGACGACGTGATAATCTATGGCGTCAACGGCAAGCCCATCAAGGGTCGCACTCCCAATCAGCAACTCATGGTCAAGACCTTCCACGAGAACGACTTGACGTTTGCCCTGGGCCCTGCGGGCACTGGCAAGACCTATCTCGCCGTGGCACTGGCAGTGCGGGCGCTCAAGAACCGCGAGGTGCGCAAGATCATCCTCTCTCGCCCCGCTGTGGAGGCTGGCGAGAAACTGGGATTCCTCCCTGGCGACATGCGCGACAAGATTGACCCCTATCTGCAGCCCCTCTACGACGCCCTCGAGGACATGATTCCTGGCGTGAAACTCAAGGAATACATGGACACCAATGTCATCCAGATTGCGCCACTGGCATTCATGCGCGGCCGCACCCTCAACGATGCCATCATCGTGCTCGACGAGGCTCAGAACACTACTACCCACCAAATCAAGATGTTCCTCACCCGCCTGGGCATGGGTTCGAAGATGGTGATTACCGGCGACACCACGCAGATTGACCTGCCACGCAGCGTCACCTCGGGACTCATTCAGGCGCTCAGGGTGCTCGACGGGGTGAAGGGAATTGGCAAGATAGAGTTTGGCAAGAAAGACATCGTGCGCCACCAGCTCGTGCAGCGCATTGTTGAGGCCTACGAGCGACATGACGCCTTGCTCAAAGCGGGCCTGGATGAGAAATTTGAGAACAACTAATATATCTGGAAAAAGCAGAGCACAATGAAGGTTGAGGAGATTAAGCCATATAGCAACGAGGGTGAGAAGGCTAGGCAGGTGGAGCAGATGTTTGACAGCATTGCTCCCGCCTACGACTTCATGAACCGCGCCATGACCATGGGCATCGACCGCTGGTGGCGACGCGTGGCAGTGAAGATGGTGGGCAAGACGCAGCCGCGCCGCATCCTCGACGTGGCAACCGGCACCGGCGACTTTGCCATCGACCTCTACAACAAGATAAAGCCCCAGCAAGTGGTGGGTATCGACCTGTCGCAGGGAATGCTCGACGTGGCGCGTGAGAAGATTGCCAAGCGAGGCCTTGACAATGCCATCACCGTGCAGCAGGCCGACTGCCTGGCGCTGCCCTTCGAGGAGCGGGAGTTTGACGCCGTTACGGTGGCCTTTGGCGTGCGCAACTTCGAGCACTTGCTGCAAGGCTACCAGCAGATGCTGCGCGTGCTCAAGCCTGGCGGCATGCTGTGCGTGATTGAGCTCTCCACACCGCGCAACCGCGTGATACGCTGGTTCTACGACATCTACACGCTGCACATCATCCCGTGGGCTGGGTCGCTCAAGTCGGGCGACAGCAGCGCCTACCGATACCTGCCACAGAGCATTGCCGCCGTGCCACAAGGCGACGAAATGCTCGCCATCATGCGCGAGGCAGGATTCACTGGCTGCAAGGTGAAACGCCTCACCCTGGGCACCTGCTCCATCTACACAGGCATTAGACCACAATAAAAGAATCATATAAAATATAAAGAATTATGGCAAAGATAAATACCATTGGCGTGTTGACGTCGGGAGGTGACGCTCCTGGCATGAACGCCGCTATCAGGGCGGTGACACGCGCCGCAATTTCCCATGAATTTAACGTGAAAGGCATCTATCGCGGATACCGCGGTTTAGTTGAGGATGAAATTGTTGATTTCCACGCAGAGGATGTGTCGAATATTATCCATCGTGGCGGCACAATTTTGCGTACCGCACGCTGCAAAGAATTTTTGACTCCTGAGGGTCGCCAAAAGGCCTATGACAACATGTGCAAGCATGGCATTGATGCACTTGTTGTGATTGGTGGTGATGGCACACTAACAGGTGCTAAGGTGTTTGCTAGTGAGTTTGACGTACCTATCGTTGGTATCCCCGGAACTATCGACAACGACCTCTATGGCACCGACCACACCGTTGGCTACGACACTGCGCTCAATACCATAATGTGGTGCGTGGACCGCATACGCGACACCGCCAACAGCCATGAGCGCCTGTTCTTCATTGAGGTTATGGGCCGTGAAGCAAGTTTCCTTGCACTTTATGGCGCTATCGCTGGTGGTGCCGAGGCAGTAATCATCCCCGAACTTGCTATAGAGGGAGACCAGCTGGCCAAATTAATTGAGCACGGTTTCCGCACCACCAAGAAGTCGTCGATAGTGCTTGTAGCTGAGAACCCTGTTACTGGAGGAGCCATGCAACTTGCTGAGCGCGTGCGCAAAGAGTATCCTAAGTATGATGTGCGTGTCACCATTCTCGGACACCTGCAACGTGGTGGCTCACCCACGGCACAAGACCGCATCTTGGCGTCGCGCATGGGTGCTACTGCCATCGAAGCGCTTGTTGAGGGCCAACGCAACGTGATGATAGGCGATGATGATGAACAGATGGTCTATGTACCTTTCAATAAGGCTATTAAGTATGAGAAGGCCATCGACCGTCATCTTCTCGAAACCATCTCACGCCTCTCGAAATAATTAGTTCTTGGT
>ONIY01000061.1 GCA_900318065.1 uncultured Prevotellaceae bacterium | reverse complement strand
ATTATTTTAATATTTTTATTAATAATATTATTACAAACTGCAAAGATAAGCATTTTCTCGCAACTAATAACCCTTTACACCCATTTTTCTAAAAACACCTGCAAGTTCACCACTTTATCATCACCCACACCCAGCCCGAAAACGGAAAAAAGGAACCGACCCCTTTTTCCGAAAACGGAAAAAAGGAACCGACCCCTTTTTCCGAAAACGGAAAAAAGGAACCGACCCCTTTTTCCGTTTTTCCCCCTTTGTTAACTTATTTGACTAATCTAGTGAATTTAATTCTCCCTTTATAAAGCGAGTGGTTAGACAGTCCTAAAAAATCTTTTAATTGGCTTATGGTTATCCCTATTGCCTGAGCTCTTGTTGAGATATCTAATTTGGTGACTTTGGGTAATTCTTTAAGTTCAACGTTTCTGAATTCTTCAGGTACAAGTGATTTTATGATTTCTTCGGCATCGGTATCATCAATTTTTTTTCTGTCGACAGGAGAGATAAACGAAATGGGATCTTTGGCTTCCAGAACAATTTCTCTCACTTGTGACCTGGTAAGGTTGTTGAAAGGAATTGTTTGCTCGCAAAAGCCTCTTTTGTAGGTTTCTTCGGGCAGTTCATACTCGCGCATGCTGCTCCACTTGTACCATCCTGGTTTTGGGACCATTCCGGCTTTAACTGGATTGTAATGAATGTAGTGGAGCAGGGTGACAAAGTATTCCGATTCGTTAACAGGCTCGCTCCTGAACCGGCCTTCAAATAATGGCCCTGTACGATTGCGACGCTTGTTGAAGTAACTGGCATAGGCACCTCCCAAACGCTTCACAATATTGCTGATAGACTCGTCCATTTCGGCTATGAGCAGATGGATGTGATTTGTCATTATACAGTAAGCGAAGATTTTGCAAATGGGTTGTTTGGGATTGCCTCTTTTGTCAACGGGTTTGGCAAGAGAACGTAGTATTTTCTCCATCTTCATGAAGTCGATTTCATCGAGAAAAATGTCGGAACGATTGATTCCACGTAGCATGACGTGATATATTCCTGTTGGGCTAGGGATTCTTGGTCTTCGGGGCATAATTGTGAGATTTTTTGCAGTTTTTAATTGTGGGGACAAAGATAGATGAAAATGTTAAGAAAACCAAATCTTTGCCAAAAAAATCGGAAAAAAGGAACCGTCCCCTTTTTCCGGAAACGGAAAAAAGGAACCGTCCCCTTTTTCCGAAAACAGAAAAAAGGAACCGTCCCCTTTTTTCGTTTTTCGTTTTTTTGAGGGGGGTGGGGTGAAAAAACAAAGCACCCGCGCGATTCTCATCGTGCGGGTCTTTTTATTGTTTACTTAACTAATTAATATTTTTGAAATTCGATTTTTTTAAAGAATCAACTAATAACTAATTCACTTTAAAATTTTCACGATGCAAAGTTACGGGCGTTGTGAGTGGTGTGCAATCGCCAAGAATGGGTAATTTTAGTGAAAGTTGTCATCAATTCTTGTGGTTTTGCGCAAAAAAGGTTATTTTTGTAGTCCATTTGTACTAATAATGTAAAGATTTTTACCCGATGAGGAAGGTTTTATTTGCTTTATTGTTTGTGCTGGCGGGCATGGTCGCTAACGCTCAGTTGCTGTGGCGCGTGAGTGGTGGCAATTGTTTCAAGTCGTCCTATCTCTTTGGCACTATTCACTTGGAGAGCGAGAATTTCATCGACAGCGTGGCTGGGCTGAACGACGCCATTGCCAGTGTCGACGCCATCTATGGCGAGATTGTCAAGGACGAGATGGCGAGCACCAAGGCGCTGGGCAAGGTGATGCGCGAGTCGATGGCTCCTGCCGACAGCACTATCGACAAACTGCTGAGCCCTGCCGACTATGCGCTGGTCGACAGCGTGGTGAGAGACTACATGAAAGGCATCATAGGCCTCGACCATCTCAAGAAGTACAAGCCCTCGACGATCATCATGCAGATAGAGGCGATGCAGCTGTTGAAGAATTTCCCCAACTACAAGTCGATGCTCCCGGGTCTCGACCTGGGCGTCCAGGCCCGTGGCGAGAAACTGGGAAAATATGTGGGCGGCTTTGAAACGGTAGAGGAGCAGCTCTCGATAGCCTACGGCTCGTCGCTTGTGGAGCAGGCCAAGAATCTTGTGGACATGTGCCGCAAGGACAAGGACTTTGGGCAGAACAATGAGGCCTTGATAGCAGCGTATCACAGCCAGGACCTGAAGGCGCTGGAGCAGCACCTCACCGACCCCGAGACTGGGATGGACGCCGAATCGATGGAGAAGATGTGCTACAGCCGCAACCGCAAGTGGATTGAAAAGATAGTGTCGACGATGCCAGTGCAGAGCATGCTCATTGTGGTGGGCGCCGGTCACCTGGTGGGCGAGCAGGGGTTGATAAACCTGCTCCGCACTCGCGGCTATGTGGTAGAGCCAGTGGATTAGGGCTAGTGTCCTAAAGTGTTCTAAAGTGCTATTTAAGTTGAAAATATTACCATAAAAACTATTATTTGCTATTATTATTAGTATATTTGCACCTTATAATATAAAGATAGGTAATCAATAAAGATAGGGAATAATGAGAAAACTACTGATATTAATGTTTCTTGTGTCGCTGGTGGGCACCTTGAGTGCTCAAGTGACACTCGATTCATGCCGCCACATGGCGTTGCGCAACAACAAGCAGATGAGCATCGAGCAGCTCAAGATTGAGCAGGCCGTCTATCAGCGCAAGCAGGCTCAGGCCGCTTATAAGCCCTCGATAGACTTTGCCGGCACCTACATCAACAATGGCCGCCAGATCTCGCTCATCGACATCAAGGACATCACCCCCTCGCAGTTTTTTAATCCCGCAACAGGCAATTATGACTTTGTGCTGGATGGGCTGCCCGACGTTGGCCTCTCGGTTGACGGGAAGATTGTCAACGCAGCCACTCAAAAGGTGAAAGACGCATTGACGTTTGACTCTCGCAACGTGTTTGCCGCCGGCATTCTCGTCACTCAGCCCATCTATATGGGAGGAAAGATCAAGGCGATGAACCAGATCACCAAGTATGCCGAGGAAATCGCCCACCTGCTTCACGACCGCAAGGCCGAGGACGTGATTTACAGTGTGGACCAGGCCTACTGGCTCGTGGTGTCGCTCAAAGCCAAGGAGCGCCTTGCCGAGAGCTTTGTGGAGCTAGTCACCAGTCTTGACAACGATGTGAAGAAGATGCTCGAGCAGGGTGTGGCAACTCGTGCCACGCTGCTGAGTGTGGATGTGAAGGTTAACGAGGCCAATGTGGCGCTGACCAAGGTGAGAAACGGCCTGGTGCTCTCGCGCATGGCGCTTGCCCAGCTGTGTGGCGAGCCCCTCGACGAGCCCATGATCCTTGCCGACGAGAACCGCACCGACCTGGGAGTGGACATGTATCCCCGCGAGATTGACATGCGCCAGGTGTATAACCGCCGCAACGACTATAATGCCCTGTCGCTTGGCGTGAAAGTCTATGACGAGAAAGCCAAGGTGGCTCGCAGCGAGATGCTCCCCACGATAGCCGCCATGGGCTCGGTGTTTGCCACCAATCCTCACGTTTACAATGGTTTCAAGCGTGAGTTTGGCGTGAACTATGCCCTGGGTGCCGTGATCAAAATTCCCTTGTGGCACTGGGGTGGCTTGAGCAACAAGTACAAGGCAGCGCTAGTCGATGCAAAGATTAAGCACCTCGAGATGGAGGAAGCTAAGGAGAAGATCGAGCTCCAGGTCACCCAGGCCAACTTCAAGTATCAGGAGGCATACAAGACCTATGAGATGACCAAGTCAAACCTTGTGAAGGCCGACGAGAACCTGCGCGTTGCGCAGCTCGGATTCCGCGAGGGCATGGCCACCAGCGATGATGTGCTCACCGCACAAACCGCCTGGCTCCAGGCCCACAGCGAAAAGATAGATGCCGAGATTGACCTGATGATGTGTGACGTGTACTTGTCGAAGGTGACAGGAAACATGAAGTATTGAGAATAAAACAGCAACAATATATAGTAATCTATGGATAACAAGAATAAAGAAACGGGCAGCGAGCCCAAGAACTTGCAAAATGCAAATCCTGCCAGTGAGAGAGGGCAAGCCCCCGAGAAGACCAACGCCCAGGGTGCTGCACCCCAGCAAGTAGACAATGGCAACAAGGCCAAGGGAAAGACCAATGCCACCAGTTCAAATCGGCAAAATGCTGGGCAACAGGCACCTGCGCGCCCACTCACCCTCGAGGAGAAAGAAAAAGCCGAGAAGGCTAAGCGCCGCAAGATTAGGCAAGCCAAGCGACTGTCGCTCATCATGGCAATGCTCATTCTGGTGGCTGTGGTTGCCGGCTTGGCAGTGTGGGGCCTGCTCCACCTCAAGCCTGCCGACGTGACTGTTCAGGGTCAGGCCGACTGCGATGTGGTGCGCGTGTCGGGCAAACTTGCTGGCCGCGTTGCCGAGATCTATGTCAAGGAGGGTGACTATGTGTACAAGGGCCAGCGCCTTGCCAAGATCTACTCGTCGACTGCCAAGGCCACCCTGTCGAAAGCTAAGGAGATGAAGAACGTTGCCGCAAGCCAGAACAAGAAAGTGGAGCGTGGCACACGTGAAGAACTTATAAAGACCGCCCAGAACATGGTTGACCAGGCCAAGGCCGCCGAGGAAATCACGCGCAAGACCTTTGAACGCCTCGACAACCTGTTTAAAGAGGGCGTGGTGAGCGAGCAAAAGCGCGACGAGGCAAAGGCTGCTCTCGATGCCGCTACCGCTGCTGTGGCTACAGCGATGTCGCAGCTGGAGCTTGCCAAGAATGGTCCTCAAGAAGAGGACAAGGAGGCATCGCGCGGCATGGAGAATGTTGCCGAGGCATCGGTAAAGGAAGTGGAGGCACTCCTGGAGGATGAGTATCTAGTGGCTCCTTGCAGCGGCGAGGTCTCGAGCATCTATCCTCACGAGGGCGAACTGGTGATAATGGGTGCACCCATTGTTACCATATCAAAGATGAACGACATTTGGGCGACATTCAATGTGCGTGAGGAGCGTCTTAACGACCTCACCATGGGCAAGGAGATTGACGTGATGATACCTGCCTTGAACAACAAGGAGGTAAAGATGAAAGTCTTCTATATTCACGACATGGGCAGCTATGCCACCTGGGGCGCCACTAAGGCCTATGGCGACTACGACAGCAAGACCTTTGAAGTGAAAGCCCGCCCAGTGAAGACAATAGAGAACTTCCGCCCAGGAATGTCAGTCATTCTCAAGTAAGAGAGTTAAGTTTAAAATTTATCTAAACATCTAAAAGGCGCAACTTAACACTTAACACTTATATTTGTTTTGTTTCGTATAATTGTCAACTCGGTATTTCGTGGCTGGAAGCAGATGACTCGCAGGCCCATTTATGTGTGCATGATGGTGATTGTGCCATTGCTGAGTGCATGGTTCTTCTTCGACCTGATGGAGGACGGTGTGGTCAAGCGCACACCCGTGGGACTCGTCGACCTCGACAAGAGCGACCTCTCGCGAAACCTCACCCGCAACCTGTCGGCATTTCCACAGGTGAGCATCAAGAATACCTACGACAACTACAACGATGCCCTCGACGCCGTTCAGAGAGGTGAGATTTATGGGTTCTTCTTTATCCCCAGCGACTTCTCTACCAAGGCGTTAAGCAACAAGAAACCCACACTCAGTTACTATATCAACTACGCCTATTTTGCCCCTGGCTCGATGCAGTTCAAGGGCTTTAAAACCCTCTCGGTGCTTGCCAACGGTGGCATCGTGAGCAGTGTGCTCACGTCGGTGGGCATGCCCCACGAGATGGTGTCGGCCACGTTGCAACCCATAGTCACTCATGTGCATGCCCTCAAGAACCCGTGGCTCAGTTACAACTACTACTTGAGCAGTTCGTTTGTGCCCTGCCTCTTGGCATTGCTGGTGATGCTCGTCACCGTGTTCAGCATAGGCATGGAGTGGCATGCTGGCACCAGCCGCAACTGGATGCGCACCGCAGGCAACTCCATTGCTCTTGCCACCTTTACCAAACTGTTCCCTCAAACGTTCATCTTCAGCGCCGTGGGGCTGTGGATACAGTACATGATGTACAGCATTTATGGCTTCCCGCTCAACTGCAACCCCTGGAACATGATTATAGCGATGTTCCTGCTGGTGGTGGCATGCCAGGGATTTGCGCTGTTCATTTGCAGTCTGGTGCCCAACTTCCGTTATGCGTCGACCATATGCACGCTGCTGGGCATGCTGTCGTTCTCCTTCTGCGGTTTCTCGCTCCCCGAGGAGGCGATGTACTCATGGGTGGAACCCTTAGGTTTCTTGATGCCCATCAAGTACTATTTCAAGATAAACATCGACCAGGCATTGAACGGCGTGGACCTGTACTATTCACGCTACTACTATGTGATGCTCATTGCCTACTGCGTGTTGCCCGTGACCATGCTGTGGCGACTCAAGAAGAATTGTTTAGACCCATTCTATATTCCCTAAATTATGAGAGAGCATGAAGAATGAGGAAGAAAAAATAGGATGGCTGCGAAAGGTGGGCAGGATGATGAGGCTGGAATTCGACCTCATCAGGCGCGACGAGGCGGTGATAATCTTCTTTGTCTTGCTTGCCATTGTGTATCCTCCACTGTACTCCCTCATCTATAATCCCGAGGTGGTGCGCGACGAGGCAGTGGTAGTGGTCGACGATGACCGCTCCGAGCTGAGCCGGCGCTTCACGCGCGACCTTGACGCCAGTCCCGACGTGTGGGTAAAGGATTATGCCACCAGCATGGATCAGGCCCGCGACATGATGGCTCGCAAGCAGTGTTATGGAATAGTGTATTTCCCGGCAGGCCTTGAGAAAGAGGTGCAACGCGGTCATCAGGGCCATGTGTCGCTCTACTGCGACATGGGCGTGATGATGCGCTACAAGGCAATGCTCACGGCGCTCACCAGTGTGCAGATGGAGACCTGCTCAAGGCTTCAAAGCGAGAAAGTGCATGGACTGATCAGCCTTGACGGCGGACTCGTCGAGAGCCGCCAGGTGCCACTGGGCAACACCTCGATGGGTATTGCCTCGGCAGTGCTGCCGTTTATCCTCGTCTATGTGCTGCAGCAGGGCATGATGCTGGGAATATCGATGATACATGCCGGCAGCATGGGCCGCCGCCGTCGCAACAAAGGAGTGGACCGCCTTGATGACGTGCATGCTGGGCCAGGTGCCATGCTCGTAGGCAAAGCGATGGTTCACTTGATTTATTACTTCCTCCCGGCGATATTTGCGCTGCATATTGTGCCCTTGCTGTTCAAGTTCCCCATGAATGGCGATGTAGTGGAATTGTTCCTGCTCATGGTTCCGTTCCTGCTGGCGTCGTCGTTCATGTCGCAGGTGATGCGCATCTTTGTCAACAACCGCGAGGGAGTGTTCCTGGTGCTGGCATTCACCTCACTAATCTTTGTGTTCCTCACTGGCGTGTCGTGGCCACACTACCAGATGAAGCCCTACTGGGTGCTTGCCAGCGAGATGATACCAGGCTACTGGGCATCGACCGCCTATGTGCAGATGCAGGTGTGTGGAGCATCGCTCTCGCAAGTGGGGCACATGTATATAGCCTTGTGGGTGCTCGTGGGTGTTTATTTCGTGATTGCCTATCTGGTTGAGGCGTTTGTGCTGCGTCCGCGCTACAAGGCGATGCAGCTGGAGTCGGAACTCGACCCCGAGGCGCTTCAAAAACACACTCTTTACCAGATGGGTGATGACAACCTCGACGACCCCGAGTTGCTGGAGGATGACGAGGATGAGGAATAGCAAGATGATGGTGAAATTAGTAAAGGTGACATCGAGCAAAGACCCGCTGCTGGCACAGGTGTCCTGGCTTTATGAGATGTCGTTTCCTGATATTGCGAGAATCGACTCGCAGCGCTTTCTGAGTCTAATCGACAATCACCCCGAGATTACTTTCAACGTCATAACTGTTGACGATGAGTTTGCCGGAATGGCAGTGATGTGGGACCTGGGCGAGTATCGTTATTTTGAATACTTTGCCATGGTGCCCTCGTTGCGCAACCAGGGTGTGGGGGCGCAGGTGCTCAAAGCCCTTCGTGAGGAGAGCGACCTTCCCATCGTGGGCGAGGCCGAGCCACCGGTGAGCCCGTTGCAAAAACGCCGCATGGCCTTCTATGAGCGCAACGGCTTTCATGTGGAACTTGAGAATCCCGAAATCCTTAACGGTTATCACAGCGACAACATCCTGTATTTTCTCTCAACCAAGCCGCTGGATGATGTTGACCGCTGCCAGCGGTTGATAATAAGCAAAGTTTATGGCGTGATGCACGGCTGAGGCAGTTATCAGTTATCAGTTGTCAGTTTCAGTAATCAGTTTTCAGTCAAGTATCGCAAGGCGATGCCTTGCGACCTTTCAACCAATTGTGAGACTGCTAGCAGCCTCTAATCTCACCACTGTCTTCCATAAACCATAAACTATAAACAATAAACCAACTATCTTCCATAAACCAAACTATAAACCATAAACCACATGCATTGAAAAAAGGAATTTACTGCAGCAGGTAGTTGTAGGCTTGGGTGACATCGGAAACGGTGATTATTCCGTCGCCGTCGATGTCGAGTTTCTCGTCGAAGGTTGTGTTGTAGCCCAGGATGTAGTCGTAGATTTTAGTGATGGTGCTCGAGGTGATGCTGTCGTCTTCGCCAGGCACATAGCCTTCTTCCCATCGCAGGAACTGGTCGGTGAGTGACAGGTGAGTCCTGTTGTACCAGTTCATGGCATACTGCACCTCCTGGTCAAGGTCTGGCCCCGTGGCAATCTCGTTAAACGACTTCCACCGCTCATATTCGCGCTGCCATGCTCCGCTCTCGATAAAGCGCTGGGCAATGGCGTTGATGCGGCTCTCCACATGGGCTGGCGAGAGCACCTCCTGGGCAAGTTGCTTCCACCGCGTGGCAGTTTTGTTCTTGAAGCCGTCGATGTTGTAGGCGACAATGCGGTTGTAAGGACCATAGCTGTTGAGGTGGTTCAGGAAAACGAATGGCGAAGCCGGGCTGCCGTCGCCTCGGCGTCCCAGCGACGAGTCCAGGTCCCATGGCGAAATCATGAACTGGTGGCCGAAGTTGATGTCGGGCGTGGAGAGGAAGGTGTTGATATAGGGCATGTCGTCGATGCCAAAGGCAAGCAGCAGGATGAAGTAGTCCACGAGGTTGTCGACGTAGTACCACTCGGTGTAGTGCTCCTTGAAGTAGTCGACGCTGGTCTTGCCGTTGAAGTCGATCAGTTCCATGAGCGGTTGCCATGTAGCCAGCGAGGGATAGTCCTCGGGATACTGCAGCTCAAAGGAGTTCCACAACGTGGTGTCGGTGCGGTCGTCTTCATAGTCGAGCAGGTTGTTAGACAGCGTTTTGTGGGCACCCTTGTAGAGCAGTCCCTTGATGGTGACGGTGCTGTCGCTGTTCACCTTAGCCTTGCGCAGGTTGAGCAACTGGCGGTTTATCTTGTCGCTCAGGTGGTAGATGCCGTTGTAGCTGCCGTTGAGAAACACCTCGACCATTGTTCCCACCGTGCCGTTGCGGTTGCCAAAGCTGGTGTCCCACATCGTGTGGCTGAACTCGTTCCACACATCGAAGCACACGCGGTTGCGCATCCTCATCTTGTCAATTGCCATTGCGTCGAGAATCCAAGTGTTGTCGTTGCGCAGTCCCAGCAGGTTCACGTCGAGCTTCTCGCCCTGCTCGTCCACCAGCTTGATGGCAAGCGAAACCTTGGGCAGGTTGCGTGCCGTCTTGCCACGCTTGCGTGCCAGGCAGTTGTAGCTCTGCCATGAGGCGGCGCCGTCTTTGTGCTCAACGATAGTGATTGTCCCTGGCACGAAAGTGGTGGGGTTGAGCGAGTCGACGTTGACTTCCACGTTCACCAGCGGCAGCGATTGTGGTGTCATCGCTGGCACCATGTCGTCGAAACTCTGCGCTTTTCCCAGCAATGGCATCAGCAACAGAACCGCAATATATAGAAAACGTGCGGGCATGATAAATATATTCTCCTAAGGATGCAAAATTATTGATTTTTTTTGGTTTAAAAGTGACATGAACCCAAAATTCTGTGTATTTTTGCAAAAAATCACGGTTTTATGAAACAACGCATTAATAATATATATCTCATTCTCATTGTGGCAGTGATGGCTGTGGCTCCAGTAGTGGCGCGGGCGCAGGCCGACAGCACCAGCAGCTACCTGCTCATGCCGTTAGTGTTTGACAAGCAGCAATCGGCAGCAGTGGTGTCGCAAGAGCCTGGCAAGCAACAGCCTGGACTCAAGGTCGACGACTCCTGGATTGACCGTGCACAGCAGCGGTGGGGTAGGACCCACGACACCCGTTATCGCTTGATGATCAACAAGCCCGAGCTGGTGCCCTTTAACGAGAATGTGCTGCCCAAGCCTCCCAAGGAGGTGGTGGTGGAGACCAGCCCTGCCGATGCCGAGCTGCAGGTAGAGCCCCGCAACCTGGCCACCGAGCAGTTCAAGCCCATCGACCGCCGTGAGGTGAAGGTGCACAACTGGCTGCACTCCTTTGTTGGAAGCCTTCAAGGCACTCAGGCCTATATCAGTAACAACTGGTATCAAGGTGGCGAGAACAACCTCAACCTGCTTGCCGATGTGCAGTGGGACTGCAACCTCAACCAGAAACTGCATCCCAACTGGCTCTTCAACAACACGCTGCACTACAAACTGGGCGTTGCCACCGCCAAGGGCGACACCCTGCGCAACTACAGCATCAATGAGGACAACTTCCAGTTCAGCTCCCAAGTGGGATATAAGGCGGTGAAGAACTGGTACTACTCGGCAACACTGTTCTTCAAGACACAGCTGCTCAACTCCTATGTCACCAACAGCAAAACCCTGGCGGCATCGCTGCTCTCCTCGGGTGAGTTGAACTTGGGTCTTGGTATGACCTATAACTACAAGGACCAGGAGGGCTACAAGACCCTGACCCTGTCGATTGCTCCGCTGTCCTACAATATGAAGATTTGCCGCGACATAGAGAAGATTGACCCCACCAAGTTTGGCATCGAGGCGGGGCATCACTTCAAGCACAGTTTTGGTTCGACGGTAGAGATGAAGTTTGAGTGGAAAATCACTCCTAGCATCAACTGGAAGACGAGGCTCTATGCCTTCACCGATTACAAGTATGTGCAGGGCGACTGGGAGAACACTCTGGTGTTCTATGTGAACAGTTTCTTGAGCACACAAATCTTCACCCACCTGCGCTACGACAAGTCCCGCCCCTGGAACCAGGACTGGCGATACTGGCAGTTTAAAGAAATCTTGAGCTTTGGCCTCACCTACAAGTTCGCGACCAAGTAATCAATCGGGTTGTGACAAAAAGGCTGTTATTCCTCAACTCCCCCTCTAAGATAGAGGGGGCGGGGGGGAGTATGACAAGCAGCAATGCAATTGTCGCTATAGAAGTTCCTCTGCGAGGGCGGCACGACTCATGCTTTTGAATCTCCCCGAGCACTGCGTGGTTGCATGGTGTTACTAATGAATAGCTTCTTCGAAGCATTTGACCTCTTCGAGGTCGTCTCCAGGAGTTTTGCACCCCCCCCTGCACAATGAGGATTCTGTGAGTTTTGCAACCCCAGACCCATGCATAATTCCGTTTTTTTTTGATAGGCAGCAGGATTGCTACTGGTTGAGCATGATGTTGTAGGCGATAGTGATGTCGGTAGCGGTGATGGCGCCGTCTCGGTTCAGGTCGAGGAAGTCGTAGAAAGTGCCGTCGTCGCCCAGGAGATAGTTGTACATGAGCGTGACGGTGTGGGCGTTGATATCTTCGCGCCAAAATGCCATTCCAGTCGATATATAGTTGTAGTTGCGGCCATACCACCCTTTCACATAGTTGATCTCGCTGTTGATGTTGGCATTAATGGCGACCCTCGTGCCTTGCCATCGCTCATACTCGCGCTGCCATGCTCCGCTTTCCACAAATCGCTGGGCAATGGCATTGATGTGGCTCTCCAGGTTGGCAGGACTGAGGGCAGTCTGCGTGAGCTCTGCCCACCTGCTGGCTATCTTGCCCTTGAAGTTGTCGATATTGCCGGCGATAAGCCTGTTGAACGGGGCATAGAAGTTGAGGCGTCCAAACTCGGCGGGGTAATTGGCGACTTTCCCGTTATAATCACGTCCCAGCGAGGCGTCGAGGTCCCATGGCGAGAGCATGTACTGGTGCCCGAAGTTGATGTCGGGGGTGGAGAGGAATGTGTTCTTGTAGGGCATGTCCATGATGTTGAAAGCCACCAGCAGGCACCAGTAATCCACGAGATTGCTGGTGTAGTACCACTCGTTGTAGTGCTCGGCAAAGTATTGGTCGGTGGTGGTGCCATTGAAGTCGATGATGTCCATGAGCGGTTGCCATGCATCCTGGCAGGGATAGTCCTCGGGATACTGCAGTTCAAAGGAGTTCCACATGGTGGTGTCGACGCTTGCCTGTTCATATTCCATGAGGGTGTTGGTGATAAGTCCGTTTTTGCCCTTGTATAGCACGCCCTTGATGGTGACGGTGCCGTCGCTGTTCACCTTTGCCTTGCGCAGGTTGAGCAGCTGGCGGTTTATCTTGTCGCTCAGGTGGTAGATGCCGTTGTAGTCGCCATTGACAAACACCTCTACCATAGTCCCCACCGTGCCGTTGCGGTTGCCAAAGCTTGTGTCCCACATCGTGTGGCTGTACTCTTCCCAAATGTCGAAGCACACGCGGTTGCGCATCCTGAGACGGTCTATTCCCATGGCGTCGAGAATCCACGAGTTTTCCTCGCGCAGCCCCAGCAGGTTGGCGTCGAGTTTCTCGCCATATTCATCCACGAGTTTCACGGCAAAGGATTTCTTGGGCAGGAACAGCGCAGTCTTGCCTCGCATCCTCACGAGGCAGTCATATTGCGACATGATGGTGGAGTCGCTGTCGTGCTCGGCAATGGTGATTTTTCCTGTTATGAACGACTGGAAGTTGAGCATGGTGGTGTCAAACTCCAAGTTCACCAGTGGCAGCGACTGCTGTGTCATGGTGCTCACCATGGTGTCAAACGTCTGCGCCCATCCCACAACCGACGGGATAAGCCACAATAAGATAGTTGATAATAGCAGTCGCAATTTCATCATAAACGGTGTTTTGCAACTGCAAATATATTAAAAAAACACCTACAAACGGTGTTTTTATTGCCAAAAACTGTGTTAGCCGTGATTTTTTTTGCTGGAATGGGTAATTTTCTTTAACTTTGCTCATCATGAAACATCTCATTTCAGCAATATTGCTTGTGGTGTGCGTTGCCACGGCAGGAGCCAAGGTGGACCTGCCCGAGCAGTCGGTGGTGGTGCCAGGATATAGCGAGCAGGTGGCGAGGGAGCAACTGCTAGAGAGCGACTTGCAGCCGCTGGAGGGCATCTGGTACTATCCCGCCGAGGACATGACACTCACCATCGAGCGATGGCAACCCGAGCCGTCGCACAAGATAGGCTACCGGCTCCTGCTCATTGCCAGCGACGACCTGGAACTGATTCCCGGCACCGTGATAGGCTACATTGAGGAGAGCGCCGTCGACAACAAGTTCCACCTGTGGCTCTACAGCGAGCGCAACAAGGTGACGCTGTGCGGGCCGCTTGAGTGCGTTGCCACCCTCAACAAGGAGGGCACGTCGCTCACCTTCGACCCTCCGCACTGGGAGGTGAAGGTGAGAGTGAACTTCGCCCGCTTTCTGCCCACTCTGTTCAAGGGCGTCTCGGTGATACCCGATGTTGAGAAGGAGAGGCTACCCATTGGCTTTAAGAAGATTTTCCCTGCCGATGGCAATGGCAACAAGTTCAACCGGGTGAGGTACTTGTGAGGCATGATTTAGTGGTAGAAATTATTAGTTTCTATTGTAATGATGGCAGTGTGTCATAATAATAGGGATATTTTCATACTCCCCCCGCCCCCCTCTATCTTAGAGGGGGAACTAACTTCCGAAACATGATAAATGAATATAACTATGAGAAATAGAACGGTATTTTTGGTGTTGATCTTGGTGGCGCTTGCTGTCACAGCGATGGCTCGCACGCGCACCACGCAAGTGCAACTCAAGAACAACTCGCAGGTGATTGAGGAAATTCCTGCAACCTCAATCCCCGACTCGCTGTTGCGCGAACTTGAGCCTGGTGCTGTCACTCTCAAGGGCTACAGCAAGAAAGCCAGCGACTCGCGCGAGTCGTTCTTTGTGACCAACAACACGTCGCACCGCATTTCGCACGTGCGCTTGCTCATGCGATACTCACTCATGAATGGCGAGATGCTGCATGAGCGCATTGCTACCGTGGAGGTCGACCTCAAGCCCAAGGAGACACGCTTGGTGGCTATCAAGACCTTTGACGTGCAGCGCTTGTTCTACTATTACGCCGGCCCCAAGCCACGCAAGAGTGCTACACCATTCAAGGTGGCAGTGCGCCTGGTGGGTTATGACATCCCAGTGGGGAGATAGGGGGAACGGTTATAAGTGTTAAGTGTTAAGTTGCGCCTGCGGCGCGGGGAATGTGGAACGTGGAATGTAGAACGTGGAACGTGGAACGAAGAACGTGGAATGTGGAACTAAGAACGTGGAATGTGGAATTCTCATTTTGTAGGGACAAGGCGTGCCTTGTCCGCTAGGGGTTGCAATTGGTAATAGGTGTATTGGCCGTTATGGGACAACGCGCGCGTTGTCCCTACATTGACGCAAGTTCAGCCTTTTCAACACCATCCTGAGGAGGTATTGCTATCGATGATTGTTTTCACAGTCCCAGCTGCTTGTCGAGCAGGCGGTCGAGTTCGGTGTAGAGGCGGTGCAGTGGCAGTCCCATCACGTTGTAGAAGCTGCCATTGATGTGGCGCACTCCCACGCACCCTATCCATTCCTGGATGCCGTAGGCTCCCGCCTTGTCGAGAGGGCGGTAGTGGTCTACGTAGTAATTGATGACCTGGTCGTTGAGAGGGGCAAACTCCACATCGGTCACTGCGCTAAACGATGAAGTGTGGCCCTGCATCACAATGGTGACTCCGGTAACCACTTTATGGGTCTTGCCCGAGAGCTGCCGCAGCATCGCGCAAGCCTCCTCGCAGCTGTGGGGCTTTCCCAGCACCTCGTCGCCCAAGATCACCACGGTGTCGGCGGTGATGATGATGTCGCGCGGCGACATGTCGCGTTGATAGACCAGCGCCTTCTTGCGCGAGATATACTGGGCAATGTCGAGCACTGGCAACTGGGCGGGATAGCTCTCGTCGATGCCTTTGATGGTTCTCACCTCGAAGTTGATGCCCAGGTCGGCAAGCAGCTCTTTGCGTCGTGGCGAGTTGCTCGCCAGCACTACATTGAAGTCTTTGAGTTTGTTAAGCAACACAGCAGTAGTTAGTTATCAGTTTTCAGTAGTCAGTTTTCAGTAGTCAGTTTTCAGTAGTCAGTAGTCAGTTATCAGTAGTCAGTTATCAGTAGTCAGTAGTCAGTTTTCAGTTCTCAGTTGAATAGTTTTCAGTTGAATAGTTGAGTAGTTGAATAGTTGAGTAGTTGAGAACTCTTCCCTCTCACCTCTCACCTCTCGCCACTGCCTTCCATAAACCATAAACTATCAACCATAAACCAGAGCTCACCATCCGAAGGCGTGTTCGTCGTCCATCCACATGCCGTGGGCGGTGAGCACTTTCTCGATGATCTCGCGTGCCACGCCATGACCGCCGTCGCAGGGCGAGATATAGTCGGCAGCCTCTTTCACTTGCCAGGCGGCGTCGGCAGGAGCCACCGAGATGCCGGCATGCTCCATCACCCGCAGGTCGGGGATGTCGTCGCCCACAAAGATCACCTCGCTGGCATCGAGGCCCGCCTCTTCGAGCCACTGCTCAAAGATTGGCAACTTGAAGGCGGCACCCATGTACACGTCGTCGACGCCCAGGTTGCGATATCGCAATGCCACCGCCTTGGAGCGCCCGCCACTGATGATGGCAAGCTTAAGTCCTTTTTTCACTGCCAGTTGGATGGCATATCCGTCCTTGACGTTGAGCAGGCGGCAAGGTTGTCCGTCCTCGCCAATGGGGATTGTGTTGGGCGACAGCACGCCATCAACGTCGAAGGCTATACCGCGAATGTTGGTCAGGTCCATACTATAATCTTATGTGATGAGATGATTGGGTTTTGATGATGCAAAGTTACACAATAATTTTGAAAGGACAAAGGATGAAGGACGAAGTACAGAGTGTAGAGTGTAGAGTATAGAGTATAGATTATAGAGTATAGAGTATAGAGTATAGAGTATAGAGTGTAGAGTATAGAGTACAGAGTGTAAAGTATTATTGGTGTTCGATAAAAAATCTGTCAAATCCTCATAATTAACTGACAAAAAGCTTATAACTGTAGTTTGCCGTTATTGGGGCTTGGATTTTTGAATGTAAAGTATGGAGGGTGGGGGCTGGCCGTAGGACAGGACGTCCCCAGCGGGGACGAAGTGAGTAACCTCACGGCGCGTACCCCGGAGTGGTGCGTGGCGTGAGGGTTGAGCACATCCACCCACCCAGATGGGCCCCGAAGGGGGCCAACACTTGCTGGCATTGATCCACATAAGAGTAATGGGCTCACATGATGGATATTGTTGACCCTCTCCGAGGCTCGGAATAAGGGAAAACTCACGATACCCTACGCCACGCACCCCTTCGGGGTACGCGCCGCAGGGTTGCATCATTTCGCCCCCTTCGGGGACGCTTTGGCCTACGGCCAACTCGCAATAGCCATGGTTGAGCCGTTATCATTTTTTGTCGGATACTAATAATAAAGTTTAAAGGACGAAGGACAAAGTGCAAGGGACAAAGTACGAAGGACAAGAGGCGAAGTTGGAAGAGTGAAATTTTTCTTGACAATCACATTTTAGGTTCGAAAAATGTGATGAATTGCACATTTTGGAGACCTAAAGTGTGGAAATGGGCAAAAATTTGGAGGACAAAGTACGAAGGATAAAGTACAAGGGACAAAGTACAAAGTACAAAGTACAAGGGATAAAGTACGAGGGACAAAGTACGAAGTATAATGCACAATGCATAATGCACAATGCACAATTGAATTCTCGACTGCTCGCTCCCCGATCGCCGATCTTCCATCCCCGATCTCCGATCCACTATCCTCGATTCTCTATCTCCGATTCATTATGCTCTGGGAGAGGAGCTGGTAGATTTCTTGTTTGTCGCCGCCGGTTTGCGACTCGGCGGGAGTCATGTCGTCGAGTTTGGCAATGGTAGTCTTTATGAGTGGCAGCATGGCGTCGAAGGGCAGTCCCGCTTCTTCGAGCACCTCGCTCGAGAGGGTGAACATGTGGTTGGCGAAGTTGCATGCAAACACTGCCGCAACGTGTAACCTTTCCCGCTCCTGACTCGAGGCTTCGTGCACGTTATTGCTCATGAGCGCAGCGAGTTCCTTCACCTCAAGTCGAGTCTCGATGTCGTTGCCCTCGACAAAGATGTGTACCTCGCTCATGCTGGTGGGGTGACTCTTGGAGAACGACTGCATGGGGTAGAGCACACCGTAGCGAATGCGGCTGCTGGCAAACACGTCGATGGGAGTGGAACCCGATGTGTGAAGCCACAAAGCACCATTGTCGAGCACTTGACTTAGCACTGTTACGATGGCGTCGTCGCTCACCGAGACAATATATACCTCGGCGTCGAGCGCCAGGTCTTGCAGGTTGTCGATGGCCTGGCATCCCACCTCGCTGGCGAGTTGCTGGGCATGGGCGAGCGTGCGGCTGTAAATCTGCACTAGTTCGCACTTGTCCTTGAGTGCCAGGGCGATGCTAGTGGCAACATTGCCCGAGCCTATTATCACTACACGCTGTTTCATTGACTTAGTTTATAGTTGATAGTTTATGGTTTATGGAAGGCAGTGGAGAGATTAGGTAAGAGGGGAGAGGTGAGAGGTGAGAGCACTCAACTACTCAACTATTATACTGAAAACTGAAAACTGATTACTGAAAACTGAAAACTGATAACTGATTACTGACAACTGAATACTGACAACTGAAAACTGACAACTGAAAACTTATCCTTGCAGCGAGGCGTTGATTTCCTCGATGTAGCCTAGCAGTTCGTCACGGCCGCGGCCGTCTTCGCTCGAGGTCATGAACACTGGAGGCAGCTCCTCCCAGGAGTGC
>ONIY01000094.1 GCA_900318065.1 uncultured Prevotellaceae bacterium | reverse complement strand
TCTGGCCACCTCCTCAGAGAAGGTTGTCAGGAAAATGTTCTTCCTGCCGATGGATAGCGCTGTCAGCAAAGGGTTGTCGTCATCCCAGCACCACCCTTCACCATAGTCTACTGGCTCCTTCATCGTGCGGTCAGCCACCAGCATGCCGGCAATGCTGTCAATGCCTAACTGCTGCACACTCAGCGCCATGTCAGTCACGTCGCCCAGTGACAGGGTGGGGTCGAAACCGCCTACGCAGTAGATGTTGCCCACCAGTGTGCGGTTTTTGATGTTGCCCGTATAGTAGACGTGTGTCTGGAAGTCATAGTTGGGTCCTAACTGGTCCAGTGCCGTGATGGCCGTCACCAACTTCATCGTTGAGGCTGGTCGCAACAGCTGGCGCTCATTGTATTGGTAATATACCGAGTCTGCTGTCAGGTCATAGACCATCAGCCCCACCTGTGACGTCTCAAACATCGGATCCTCCAGCAGCGAGTCCAGTCTGATACGCAGGCTGTCTTGTGCAAAAGACAGCGCTGAAAGACACCATAATAGTAGTAAAAACAGATATTTCTTCATTTCGTTTGCAAAAATACAAAAATAATTTGTAATTTTGCACCGTATAACTTAAAAAAGAATGGTTTACAAGTACGATTTCCTGGTGATAGGAGCTGGCGTAGCCGGTATGAGCTATGCCTTGAAGGTGGCTCGCGCCAACAAGGGTAGGGTGTGTATGATTTGTAAGACATCGCTCGATGAGGCTAACACCTCGTTTGCCCAAGGTGGCGTGGCATCGGTCACCAATCTCGAACTCGACAACTTCGAGAAACATATTGAAGACACGATGATTGCGGGCGACTATATCAGTGACCCAAAAGCCGTGGAGCAAGTAGTAAAGATGGCACCCGAGCAGATTCGTGAACTGGTGAACTGGGGTGTCAACTTCGACAAGAAGAGCGATGGCAATTTCGATCTGCACCGTGAGGGCGGACATTCGGAGTTCCGCATCCTGCACCATGCTGACGATACAGGAGCCGAGATACAGCGCGGACTGATGGCTGCCGTGCGCAACAATCCCAATATCGATATCAAGGAGAACCACTTTGCGGTGGAGATTATCACCCAGCACCACTTGGGCGTTCGTGTAACACGCCGCTCACCCAATATTCAGTGCTATGGTGCCTATGTGCTCAATCCCGACACGCAGAAAGTCGACACCTATCTCGCCAAGGTTACCGTGATGTGTACCGGTGGCTGCGGTGCCGTCTATGTGACGACCTCCAACCCCGTTATTGCTACAGGCGATGGCATTGCCATGGTCTACCGTGCCAAGGGAACAGTTGCCGATATGGAGTTTGTACAGTTCCACCCCACCGTGCTCCATAATCCCAAGGAGACACACCCCGCCTACCTTATTACTGAGGCAATGCGCGGCTATGGCGGCATCTTGAAGTTGCCCAATGGCGAGACCTTTATGGAGAAATACGACGAGCGTCTCAGTCTGGCACCGCGCGATATCGTGGCGCGAGCCATTGATAAGGAGATGAAGATTCACGGACTGGACCATGTCTGTCTGGATGTTACCCATAAGGATCCTGCCGAGACCCGCAAGCACTTCCCCAATATCTACCAGAAGTGCCTGTCGATGGGTATCGATATCACGACCGATTATATCCCCGTGCGCCCAGCAGCCCACTACATGTGTGGCGGCATCAAGGTCGACCTCAACGGACAGACCAGCATCGATCGCCTCTATGCGCTTGGCGAGTGTTCCTGCACAGGTCTGCATGGTGGCAACCGACTGGCCTCCAACTCACTCATCGAGGCTGTGGTCTATGCAGAGACTGCTGCCAAGAACTCGCTGGAGCATGTCGACCTGTATGAGTTCAACGACCGCATTCCCGAATGGAACGACGAAGGCACCATGACCAACGAAGAGAAGGTGCTTATCACGCAGAGTGTCAAGGAAGTCAACCAGATCATGTCCAACTATGTAGGTATCGTACGCTCAGACCTCCGTCTGCATCGTGCCTGGGACCGTCTTGACATGCTTTACGAGGAGACCGAACGCCTCTTCAAGCGTGTCAAAGCCTCGAAGGACATCTGCGAATTGCGTAATATGATTAATGTAGGGTACCTCATTACCCGTTGGGCTTTGGAGCGCAAAGAGTGTCGCGGTCTGCACTTCACGACAGACTATCCTCAGCACGCTTACGACAAGAAATAAGCTGTAAATAATGGAAACTATCATGCACAAAACAGTCGAAGTGTGCACATTTTGGCTGTTTTTGTGCATTATTATTTGGCTGTGTCCGTAAAAAGTAGTACCTTTGCAGCGCTTTTTGAAAAGGATATCATTTTTACACATTATTATTAATAATATGGCATTAAAAATTGTAGTACTTGCTAAGCAGGTACCCGACACAAGAAATGTGGGTAAGGACGCCATGACCGCCGAAGGCACCGTAAACCGTGCAGCCTTGCCCGCCATCTTCAACCCAGAAGATTTGAATGCCCTGGAGCAGGCCCTTCGCTTGAAGGAGCAGAACCCAGGCTCAACAGTAGGAATCCTCACGATGGGTCCTCCACGTGCAGGTGAAATCATCCGTCAGGGACTTTATCGTGGC
>ONIY01000065.1 GCA_900318065.1 uncultured Prevotellaceae bacterium | reverse complement strand
AGGGAAACCAGCGCCAGGCCGGCTACTCCCAATCGAATGAGATTTTTAAACATACGATTACTTGTTTTTGGTTAATAATATAGTAAAAAATTATTCTTTAGTTTCTTCTTTTTCTTCTTTGTTGATGTTCTCGCCCTTGCGGTCGGCAACGAGGTATTGCTCCTCCTTGTAGGTCAATGCCATGAAGAAGATGGCTAGCAGGCAAGCAATGATGATAAAGAGGAAGTAGTAGGTGAAATTGTAGGCACCATCGGCACCCTTAGCCATTTTCAGCACATAGCCAAGCACTGTGTTGGCAAGAATACTGGTACCGAGCACATAACCCATGAAACCCGTCAGGCCTGCGGCAGTTCCTGCTGCATTCTTGGGGGCCAAGTCAAGTGCCTGCACACCAATGAGCATCACAGGGCCATAGATGAGGAAGCCTATTGCAATCAAGCAAGCTACCACTACATAGAAGTTGTTTACATACTGCCAGTAAACCACGATCACAGCGATGATTATGGCCATGAAAAGCATGGTGGGGAGTGCGCGACGTCCCTTGAATACCTTGTCGCTGAGCCAGCCACAGAAGATTGTACCCGGGATTGCCGCAAACTCAAAGGCAAAATAGGCCCATCCGGCACTCTTGAGGTCGGCACCTTGAGTGTCAAGTATCTTTGGAGCCCAGTCAAGGCAGCCGTAGCGCACCATGTAGATGAATGAGTTGGCCAGAGCGATATACCACAAGAACTTGTTACTTAGCACTGTCTTGAAAATTTCTTTCACGCTCAAGGTCTGTTCGCTCTTCTTCTCATCATAGTTTTTAGAAGCCGAGCCACTCCATTTCTCAATCGAGGGAAGGCCGCACGATTGTGGGGTGTCGCGAATCATGCAGTAAGCAATAATAGCGATGAGGATTGCCACAGCGGCTGGGAACGCATAGGTGCCAATGAGGAAGTACATCTTCTCATCGGTACCATAGAACCAGCTTCCAAACCAGGCGGCACCATAGGCTGCCATCGGGCCCACCAGTGCGCCACCCACGTTGTGGGCGCAGTTCCACACGCTCATCCACGTGCCACGTTCCTTAATAGAGAACCAGCGGGTCATCACGCGTCCGCACGGAGGCCAACCCATTCCCTGGAACCAACCCACCAGGAAGTTGAACACTCCCATCAAGGTCACGGCAAGACCCTTGTTCTCAGGACCTATTGCCACAACAGGAACTATCATGAACATCATAGCAATGGCCGAGAGGATTAATCCCAATGGCAAGAAACGACGAGCATTGCTACGGTCGCTGATGCTTGCCATGACAAACTTTGATATACCATAAGCAAGCGCGTTCATTGCCATCGCACCACCTAGCATAGCCTCGTCAAAACCGAGGACACCCAGTGGGGCAACTGCCATCGACAGGTTTTTTCTCACAAGGTAGAAGCCGGCATAGCCAATGAATATGCCAATGAATACCTGCCACCTCAGGCGGCGATATTCGGCATCGGCTTCGGGCCCTGTGCGTTCCGGCTTAAAGGCCGGAGGAGCAAGAAATTTACTCATTGTCTTTAATCGATTAAAAAGTTAATATAATGAATGTTAATAGTTTATGCATTGTTTAGGCGGCGTGTCTGATTTGCCACTTGCAGGTCTCGCAGTCGGTAGCCACGCAGTCGGGGGCGACCTCCTTGATTTGCTCAAAGAGCCCGTGCCCAATCGCCTGCGAACGCTCATAGTTCTCTTTCTTGAAGCCGTAGGTGCCGCTAATGCCGCAGCACTGCGACTCAAGCATCACAAAGTCGATGCCGGGAATCATGCGCAGCAGTTGGGTGCTGTAGGGCACCCATCCCATGCGCTCCATGTGGCAGGCGCTATGATAGGCAACACGCTTGTGGAAGTCGTTCTTGAAAGCAAGCTTTATCTCGCCCGACTCAAGAAGCTGAAACAGGAAACGGGTGGCTAGAGTGATGCTGTCGCGCACGTCGTGGTTGTCGATGCCCAGCAGATGGTCATACTCGTCACGCATAGTGAATGTGCAGGTGGAGCTGGTGGTGAGCACGGGGTGTCCTTGCTTGATGGCTTTGCGCATCGACGCCATGTTCACCTCGCCCTGTCGCTTGGCTTGCTTGGGCAAGCCGTTGGCAATGAGTGCCACGCCGCAGCATTTCTCCTTCTCGAGCAGGTGCACGCCATAGCCCACGGCGTTCATCACCTTGACAAAGTCCTTGCCCAACTGTGGGTAGTTGTAGTTCACATAGCAGCCGTGGAAGTAGCTCACGTGCTTAATGTGCGGTGCTTGTCAATGCCCATAACACCATGCAGGATAGCTTTCACGGGCTTGAGTTTGAGCACGGGATTGGCGATGGGGGCAAAAGGCGATGCCATGGTGCCCACAAGGTCAGTATTGGCGAGCATCATGTCGCGCAAGCTGGGCTTGTGGGTGCTGTACTTGATGCGTGCGGCCTGGATGATGTCGCCAATGTGCACATCGTTGGGGCACGCCACCTCGCAGCGCTTACAGTTGAGGCACATCTTCAGTGCCTCGTCAAAGAACTCTTTGTTCTTCAAGCGATAACGCTCAGCATCAGGACCTGCCTGCTTGGGACCAGGATATAATGGAGTCACTGCCGATACAGGGCAATAAACTGTGCAGATGGAGCATTTCAAGCATTGCTCGAAGTTGTTGGCGCTCACGTTTTTAATCTGTATTTCGGTTGCCATAATCGTCAGTGTTATTTAGTGATGTTATTTACTACTTGAAGGGCTGTGAGCATGTCAACACCGGCAGCGTCAAGGTTCTTGATGCTGTTGTGACCACTCAGAATGGAACCTGCGGCATAGAGGTTGGTGATGGTCTTTCCACCACGCTGGCAACGCAGTTTGTCGTCGGTCTTCACTCCCATTTCCATGTAGGGCTGAGCTTGGGTTACGTCGCTCTTAGCCCAAGTCTTACGGTCAAGGCCTAGGTCGTCGACATCGACGCCAAGGGCTGGCTCATACACGTGGTTATAGTCGGACACGAGTCCACGGCTCATGAACGAGCCAGTGGCGAGGATGAAGCTGTCGGCCTCGAGAGTGGTGCCCTCGAGTTTGGCGGTAGTCACAGCTTTGAGAGTGTCGCCATCGAAGATGCCGTTAATCACTTGGTCGCCAGTGAAGAAGGTGCCGCCCAGGGCGGTGAAGCACTTGCGCAGCAGTGTCTGCATTCTCACGCCGGGGACCGATGGTGGCAAGGTGGCTATGTACTGTGCAGGAGCGTTGATGAATTTGAGCAACTGGTTGCTCTTCTCGCTGTCGGTCACTCCCAGCACTGCTGGCATGAGAACCATGTCATAGCCTTCGATGGTGATTTTATTCACCTCATCGGCAATCTTTATGATGATGTCGTTGCGCTCAATCACCTTAGCGATGTTGGTCGATCGCATCTCGGTAGGACTCTTGCGCAATTGTTCGAGTTCGGGAACGGTGAATGCCTTCACGTCGACCTCCACGCCACGTTCACGCAGTGCTGCGGCAATGAACTTGGTGGGGAAGTCAAGGTAGTTCACGATGTTGACCAGCGCCACACGCTTCCATGGCATGTGGTCGGGATCTTGTATTGTGGCCATGCCTTCTAGGCTAAGCCATGTGGGCATCAGTCCGCCTATCGGGCTGATGCGCCAGTGGTTGCTGGTAGCTTCGCCGGTAGTGGCGATTCCTGCCCTCTCGAGCACCATTTTCGCCACTTCGGCAAGCCTTGACACGTTTTCTAGTTTACTGTATGGATGTTTTGGGTTTAAATTGGTGATGGCTTCGATGGGGTTGTACACATCGTTGCCCTTGTTGTCGGTTCCCAGCAGGTCGAGCGAACCGCCGCCAAAGTGCAGCGTGCTTTGTCCCGCGCTCACCAGCGCCACATTCTTTCCGGCCTGTGCCAGTGCTATGCCTGCTGTGAGACCGCTGAGACCGCCACCCATTATTATCACATCAAATTTCATAATACTCTATCCTCTTTTCATTTGCAATTCGGTTAACGCCAAGCATGCCCTGGTAGATGGTGGCGGTGAGCTGTGCCTCGGCAAGGTTGTCGCCCCATGCCACTGGCTGCATGCCTTTCCAGCGCTCGTTCATGAAACCGTTGAGGTCGTTGATGGCCTTTTGTGCGCTCTCGGCGTCGTGGCACATCACGCTGGCGGCGCGGCACGCACACAGCTCGCCCTGGCAGGTGCCCATGCCCACTCGGGTGCGTCGGCGCAGGTTGATGAGGTTGTGCACATGAAGTGTGTTGACGGCATATCTCACCTCGCCCACGCTCACGCCTTCGCACTCACACACCAGTGCATCGTTGCTCACGTCGCCGCGCTCAATGCTGCTGATGAGTGTGCCGTGGCGGCCCTCGGCGGCTTTTTGGGCGAAGCTGTAGGTCTTCTTTGCCTCGGTCTTGGTCTCGCTGCCGGGCAGTGGGGTAGTGGCGGTCTCGCATTGCTTGGCCACGCCCAGTTTCTCACAGGCGAGGTTGGTTACTTCCTCGGCCATAAGGCGGTAGGTCATCATCTTGCCGCCAGTGATGGTTAGCAGTCCCGCCAGTCCGTCGCGTTTCTCGTGGTCGAGAGTTACAATGCCACGACTGATACTGCGGCCACTAGGGTCATCATCGCTTGCTACCAGTGGACGAACTCCAGCGTAAGCACGCAGGATGCGAGTGCTTCCAAGCGATGGAGCGAGTTTCATACCCTCGGCAAGCAGCACTTCTACTTCCTCGGGGGTAACGCGCATGTCGTCGCAGGTCTCAATGGGAACTCGGTCGCTGGTGGTGCCTATTAACACACACGGCATCGTCGGGGACGAGGATGTCGGCGTTGGCAGGCTTGCGGCAGCGGTTTATCACCATGTTGTTCACACGGTGGCCAAAGATGAGCAGTGAGCCCTTGGCAGGGAACATATTGATTTTCACGCCAGCCATCTGGGCAATGAGAGAGCCCCAAATTCCGGCGGCGTTGATGGTTATTGTGGCATAGGCGTTGAAGGTCTCGCCATTGTGATTGTTGCGCAGTTTCACTCCCACCACGCGGTTTTGCTCAATGAGCACGTCCACCACCTCATGATAGACAAGAGCCTGGGCGCCATGTAGCTGGGCGTCGAGCACGTTGGCCATGGTCAAGCGGAATGGGTCGACCGAGGCGTCGGGCACTTTCACAGCGCCTATGAGCTCGGGATTTACCGCTGGCTCCATGATTCTTGCCTGTTGTGGGTCGATGACCTCGGTTGTGATGCCTGCCTCGGCACATTTTTGCACAAATGTGGACTGGAAATTAAGGTCATCCTCGGGTAGTGTGATGAACAGACCCTCGGTTTCTTCCACGCAGTGGCGTGCAATCTTGCGCAGGATCATGTTCTCCTTGATACACTCGGTGGCGCTCTCATGGTCGGTAACGGCATAGCGAGCGCCACTGTGTAGCAAGCCGTGATTTCGACCAGTGGCTCCTGTCGAGTAGTCATGCCTCTCGACCAGGAGCACCTTCAGGCCTCTCATGGCGCAGTCGCGAGCGGTTCCCGCTCCAGTGATTCCTCCGCCAATCACAATCACGTCATAATGATTGTTGAGTTCAGTTTTCATTAATTTGTTTCTGTTTTTTGCAATAACTCTGTTGCGTGTTTCACTTTTGCGCCTAAGGCAATGTGTTGGTTTATAGGTAAAAAACGTGAGTATTTTCTACAAATATTAACCAAAATTGCGTATTAAGTGAAATAAAATCGTTTCCAAACGAAACCTTATCGATTTTATTTCGCAACAAAAGTAGACACATATTTTTTAACTGCAAAATTTTTTCTACTTTTTTTTAAAAAAAAATGTATTTTTCTTTTATTGAACTCTATTTTCCACATTAAAAAAGCACAATAAAGAAAGCAACAAAATAAATTATTTCTTTCCAAAAACATCATAAGAGGTTCGTTTTAGTAAAATATTCAAAAAAATTTGTTTCTTTTGAAAGAATACTATAATTTTGTCCCAAAAGTCGAAACTTCAAAGTTTCACACCATATTATAATTAATAAAGACGCTCGCATCATGATTAAAAAGAAAAGGCACAACTCCATCATGGAAGTGCTCATCAAGCAAGGATCTGTTTCGGTCAATGAACTTGCTGAGCAGCTCAATGTGTCAACTGTGACTATAAGGAAGGACCTCAATGAGCTGGAACAGGCCAACAGGCTTTATCGCAGCCATGGCAAGGCTATTCACCTCAACCCTTTCACCATCAATCGCTCGGTGAACGAGAAAGAGAAACTCTCGCCCGAGCAGAAGGACGCGATAGGGCGTGAAGCAGCCAAGCTCATCGACCGCGATGACTCTATAATCATCGCTTCGGGAACTACCGTACATGCCCTCGCAAGAAATATCAAGCCTATACACCGCCTCACAGTGGTGACGGCGTCACTTCAAGTGAGTGTTATTTTATCGCAAGACGAGGGTAACGACATTATCCAATTAGGAGGCAACGTGCGCCATAGCAGTCTCTCGGTGGTAGGACAATACAGCAAAACACTTCTCGAAAACTGCTCGTTCTCAAAACTCTTTATCGGCGTCGACGGCATTGATTTCAACTATGGTTTCACAACTACCGACATGCGAGAGGCCGAGCTCAATCAGCAAATGATGAGAGCGTCTCAAAAGGTAATTGTACTAGCCGACTCCAGCAAGTTTGGCAAACGAGGTTTCGCAAAAATAGGCGACATCGAAGATATTGACATGATTATCACCGATTCAGGAGTAAGTCCCGACGTCATCAACCAAATCACCGATCGCGGCATCAACCTCATCATCGCCAAGTAGGGGGCTGGCTGGAAAAATCGCAAACTATTGGTGTCCGATAAAAGTCCGTTAGGACTTCAAAGAAAGCCCCCTATTTTGCGTTCAGCGCAATTAACTCATAATCATAATCATAAAAGGACATATCGCCATTTTTGTCGGACACTAGTCATTGCAAACACAACACAAACTGCCGCAGTAGATTGATTTCTCCTGCGGCAGTTTTTCTTCAGTGCTAGTTTTGATGATTTGATTGATATTTGAGAATTATCCTTTGCCAATCGCCTCCACCTGGTTGGTGAGCGGGTTGCTGTACATCTGTAGCATGTACTTGAACATGTAGTTGCGGTCGCTGTCGCTCACGGTGATGTCGGTAATCTTGTCGAGCTGGCTGTTGAGGTAGTCGTTGAAGATCTTGGCTTCCTCGGTGGTGTAGTGCTCGGCATAATCGGTGTTCTCAAAGAGCATGTCATGTGCCATGTAGTTAGTCTTGAAGATCTTGTAGTTGGCATGAATCTCATGGTCGATGATGTTGCAAATGCGCTGCACGGTGAGCAGGCGGTCCAGGTCGCCAGGAATCTTGTCGAGCTTGTCGTTGATGCAGGGGGCAAACGAGTAGTGGATATGTCCCTTGAACTCGGCAATGCCGGTCTTCATGCTGATGAGGTCGTCTTCCTGGGTCTTCTTGAAGTTGGGGTTCTTGCTCTTGAGCAGGTACTCGCGAGCCTTGAGGCGGTCGTTGGGGTCATACTCATAGCTCAATGCGATGGGGGCGATGTTCAGCTCCTTGAGGCTCTCGATGAACGACACGTCGCGGTTGCCGTAGGTGAGCATTTTGATGAGGCTCTCCTGGGTGCGGTCGTTGCTGTCCTTGCAGCGTCCCTCGCGCTGGGCAATCCAGATGGAGCCTTTCTTCTGAGTGAGCACGAAGTGCATATAGCTCGAGAGTTGCAGCGCGGCGGCCATGGTTTGCAGGCGGCCCAGGTTGCGCTTGACGATAAAGCACTTGTTCAGTCGCACGAGCTTGGTGATCCAGTTGTAGATGAGCAGGTTGTTGCCAATGGCAATTTCGCACGAGTCCATGTCATGCTCAATCATGAGGTAGCTCAGCAGTGCCGAGTCGAGAACGATGTCGCGGTGGTTGGTGATGAAGGTGTTGGGCACATCTTTCACCAGGTTCTCGAGACCGCTGGCGGTGAGGCCGCTCGATGTCCTGGCGAGCAGGCCGTCGACAAATGGCTTCATGAACTTGGTCTGCAGGTCATATTTTGAGTTGAGGCTCAGCAGCAGCATCTTGAGCTGGGTGTAGTTATATTCAGGCATCACAATCTTGGCGATGTGCTTGAACATGGGCTCGTTGACCAGTATCGACATCTCGTTGTGGAAGTCCTTGTCCTGAATGGGACAGATATCGGCATATTCACTTGGAATCAAAATATTCTCATTTTCCATAATTATATATATTTAATTAAGGTGTAAGGTTGAACAATCATTTCTATCAAAGTCCCCAAAGTTACAAAAAAATATAGACCTGACAAAAATTTTTTGACAGGTCTGTTATGATTTCGTTAATCAGGCGATAAGACGATCAGGTGGTAAGATGATGAGATGATAAGCTCGAGGGTGTGTCAAAAATGGAAATCTTGTGAAAACTCCTCCCCTAAGCTAGGGGAGGTGCCCGAAGGGCAGAGGTGTATGACACACCAAAAACAACTGTAGATCAATATAATAAAGAAAAACAGGCATTTGTCATACCTCCCCCATCCCGCTCTTTCAGCATCAATGGGCTGCGCCTCACCAATGTCAAAACAAGTTTTGCCGCTGGCTTCGGCTTGCACCATTGGTCTATCTTAGGAGGGGAGTCTCGGTGGCAATCCATTTTTGACACACCCAGTGGGGGGAAGTATGACAAGCAGCAAAGCAATTGTCGCTGGAGAAGTTCCTCTTGCGAGGCGCGTCAGCACTCGTAGACTTTCTCGTTGCGGCGTTGTTTTTCTTTTTTCATCTCTTGCTCTTGCTTCTCGGCGTCGCTTTTTTTCTGGATCTTCTGCTTGGGTTTCTCTATCTCGTTGGGCTTCTGGTTGTTACCCTCCGAGAAACTCTTGATGATGTCTTCCACCACGTCCTGGTTGCCAAGCAGGTAGTTGACCACCACCTCGAGCACGGTGGGTGTGGTCTCGCTCACGAGGTAGTTGATGATGCAGCGGGTGCCGTCGGGCATGGTGCCCTCGATGGAGTAGCACTTGAAGCCTTTCACCTTGATGGTGAAGAGCTTGGTGTCATACATGTTGAACCCCAGCGCGCGGCTCTTGAGGCGCTCGTTGAGGTTTTTCTTGTTGGTGTTCTCGTTCTTGACATATCGCTGCAAGGTCATGACCATCTCGTCCCAGTCGACTTGAGCCGAGTTGGGGTCCTGGAAGAAGCTGAAGGGCACATGTCCTCCCTCGGGTGCCTCGAAGGCAATGTTGAACTTGTCCCAGGTGTATACCTTGGCTTGCAATGTGCAGGTGAGCGCGAGTGCTATCGCCGCTGCTGTTGAGAGGAATTTCTTATAGCTCATCGTGGATGATGTATTCTTCGTTGTCGTTGATTAATGTGGAGTCGACGGGGATGTCAAACTGTTGCGGGGTGAGGTCTTGCAGCCATTTGTCCCACTGCTCCTGCGAGCCGTTGAACACGTTGAGGTCTACGTCGCCCCAAATGCCTTTCACCCTGCCCCAGTGGCTGTACTGCTGCAGCTGGTGGGGTATGTGCTTGAGCTTGTCGGGCTGCTTGAAGGCACACAGCCACAGGTTGATGTTGATTTGTCCGTCTTTGATGTATTTCTTGTATCCGTCGCCGTTGGTGTAGACCATCACCTTGTGGCCTCGAGAGCGCAGGTTGTCGAGCATGGCGTCGAGGTTCTTCTGGGTGCGCTCGTCCTCCACGTTCTTGGCGTTGCTCCAGTCCTCAACATCAACCACCAGTGGCAGGTCGAGCTTGCGCCAGCCAATGGTCTCGAGGAAGTTCTTCGCCTGGTTGAGGCCGTCGGTGTCCTTGCGGAAGAAGTGGTAGGCACCCACCTTGAGCCCGCTCTTGCGAGCGTTGTCGTAGTTGGTGGCAAACCTGGAGTCGTGGTGCTCGAGTCCCTCGCTCGCCTTGATGATGACAAATGAGTATCCGTCGGCCTTCACCTTGTCGAAGTCGATGTCGCCGTTGTGGCTCGACACGTCGATGCCCACGATGGGATACTCGGCGCGGTTCACAACTATCTCACCTCTTATCCAGTGGAAGATGGAGACTCGGTTCTTGTAACCCCACACCATGAGGCATCCCAGCAGCACGAGCAATGCCGCAAGAACCAGTGAGATGGTCTTGAGCAGCTTGCGCCGCCGCTGGCGGCGTTGCTCGGGGGTGTGTGCCTGGGTGCTCATGGTGTGTGGTGGATGGTGTGGTTAGAACAGTGGGAACGAAACTGCTGGGTTCACATATTTGTTCTCAAAGTCCTGCTGACTCATGCACAGCATCAGGATGCCCTGAATGAGTGCCACGATGCCTGTCACTGCGCTCAGGATAAAGCAGGAGATGAGGGTTGCCACGAGGAACACTACACCCGGGGTGGTTTTGCCCAGGTAGAAGTAGTGGATGCCAAAGGCGCCCAGGAAGATTGCTAGCAAGGCAGCGATGCCACGGCTCTTGCCCGAGGGACCCTCGGCAAAGACGTCGTTGCTGCGATAGGGCTGCTGGTAGCCGTATTGCTGTTGTTGGTAGCCATACTGTTGCTGTTGCTGGTAGCCATACTGCTGCTGGGTATTGCCCTGGTTGAACTGTGGTGGCTGCTGATTGCCAGCAGTGTCATACTCGTTGCCGCAATAAGGGCAGTGAACACGGCTCACCTCTTGCTGTGAGGTGAAAGCATTTCCGCATTGCGGACATTTATAAACGTTAGCCATAGTATTCCGATTTTTTTAGTTAGTAAATAAATAAGTATGTAGATAAAAATTTAAAAATCAATAGTTTGCTCATTAGCGACGACGCTTGGCGTTGCGCTTTTGCTGCTCCATCTGCTGGCGCTGTGCCTCCTCGAGGCGTGCCATGAAGCCGCTCTTCTTCTTGGGCTTCTTGGCGTTCTCGGCCATGACGGCTCTCACCTTGTCTTCCTTAACCATCATGCGGGTGAGATAGGTCTGGATGATGGTGATTAGTAGCGATACAAAGTAGTAGTAGCTCAATCCGGCAGCGTAGGTGTTGAAGAACACGAGGAACATCAATGGCATCAAGTACATCATCCACTTCATGCCGGGCATCTGGCTCGACGACTGCGACTGCATGTTGATATAGGTGTAGCCTATGTTGGTGGCAGTCATCAGCAAGCAGAAGATGCTCAGGTGGTCGCCCAGGAACGGGATGCTGAAGGGCAGCGAGATGATGGCGTCGGGGGCGCTCAGGTCGGGAGCCCACAGGAAGCTCTGGCCGCGCAGGTCGATGCTCGATGGGAAGAACCAGAACATGGCGATGAGGAACGGCATCTGCAGCAGCATGGGTAAGCAACCGCCCATGGGGTTGGCGCCAGCCTGCTTGTAGAGCTCCATGGTCTTCTGCTGCTTCTTCATGGCGTCGTTGGGGTCGGGATATTTTTCGTTGATGGCGGCGATGTCGGGCTGCAGGATTTTCATCTTCGCCTGCGACATGTAGCTCTTGTAGGTCAAGGGCCACAGCACGAGCTTGAGCAGGATAGTGAGCACGAGGATTACGATGCCCAGGCTCCAGCCAAACTTGCACAGCCAGTTGAACACTGGCATCACGATGCCCGAGTTGATCCAGCGGAACAGGGTCCATCCCAGCGACACGAGGCGGGTGAGATGCAAGTCCTCATTGGGCGAGAACTGGTCGTAGCTCGAGAGCAGGGCATAGCGGTTGGGGCCAAAGTAGAAGTAGAACGACGCCGGGGCGGGGTTCTGCGAACTGTAGTCAACGCTCGAAGTCACGCTTATGTCTTTGAGATACTGGTCATAGTCCTTGGGGTTCTTCTCTTGCTCGAAGGCGTTGCTCTTCAACTGGGCGCCGTTAAACGCTTGGTTGGCGATGAGCACGGTAGAGAAGAACTGGCTCTTGCCCGAGATCCACTTGATGCGCTCCTGCACGCTCTCTTCCTTGCTGCCGTTCTCGCTCAGGTTGTCCACGTCGTCGTTGTCGCCCTGAACTTTCCAGTAGAGGGCGCTGTTGCGCTCCTCAAACTGCTTGCCGGCTTCCTGGCGCTTGATCTTCTGGTCCCAGGCAAAGTCCATGGTGGTGATGTTGGTGGGAATCACGCTCTCCATGCCGCTCTGCAGCACCTCCATGCGCACCATGTAGGTGTCGCTGGTTTTGCCCTTCTGGCCATTGACAAGGGTGTAGCGCAAGCTCCACTTGGCACCTCCTTCAAGGTTCATGGCCATTGTCACCGAGCTGTCGGTCTTGGCCTCGGGGGTGAAGAAGAAGTCGCGGGTGTCGAAGCGCTGAGTCGACGAGTTCAGGATGAAACTGTACTTGTTGTTCTCGGGATTGATAATCTCCACTGGAACGCTCTTGTGGTTCTTGTAGTCTTCCTGGGTGCGGTAGGCAACATAGCCCTTCAGGGTGGCACGGCTCACCATGCCGCCCTTGGTGCTGATCTCTATCTTGATGGAGTCGTTCTCAAGGGTGACTGTCTTGGCCTCGCCAGTGAGGTTGCTGCTGAAGGCCGACGCCTTGGCATACTTTTCGATAACTCCCTTCACCGCTTGCACTGCAAGGTTGTGGGTGCGGGGGTCGTCGGTCTTGGCGGCCATCAGGTCGGCAAGGTTGATCGACTTGTTCTCTACTTTCACTGTGCCGGCGGCTTTGCCATCCACATTGTTCAGGGTTACGCCCTCAAAGGCGATGCTGCCGTTCTTGGCAGTAAGGGTGTCGAGCAGTGTCATCTCGGCTGTGCTCAGGGTGTCGACTACGACTTGTGTAGTCGTCTGGCTTGCCGCCTGCTCGGTTTTAGCTGCTTGTTGCTGCTGTTTTCGTGCTTCCTCCTCGCTGGGTTGCTGGAAGAACATGAACCCAAAGATTACTGCACACATGAGCAACATGCCTATGACCGTGTTTTTGTCCATAATTGATTGATATCTGTCTTTTTTCTGTTATTGTTTCTTGAAAAGATGTGTTTAAAATGATGAGATGAGCTTAACTTTATTTCAGAAAGAACCGAACTTAGTCCTTTGTCCTTAGTACTTAGTACTTCGTCCTTTGTCCTTCGTCCTTAGTCCTTAGTCCTTCGTCCTTTGTACTTAGTACTTCGTCCTTCGTCCTTCGTCCTTATCTCTTTTTGTTCTCTATCGCTGCCTTGATGAAGTCCATAAACAGCGGGTGAGGCGAGAGCACAGTGCTGCTGTACTCGGGGTGGTACTGAGTGCCTATGTACCACTTCTTGTTGGGCAGCTCCATCACCTCAACGAGGTGGGTCTCAGGATTCTCTCCTGCAAATACCATGCCAGAGTCCTCAAACTGCTTGCGATACTCGTCGTTGAACTCAAAGCGGTGGCGGTGGCGCTCCTCGATGTCGAGCTTTCCATAGGCCTTTGCAACTTTTGTGCCATTCTTCAGGTGACAGGCATATCCGCCCAGGCGCATCGTGCCGCCCAGGTTGGTGATGCTCTTTTGCTCCTCCATCAGGTCGATGACGTTGTGAGGGGTCTTGGGGTCGATCTCTACGCTGTTGGCATCGGCCATGCCCAGCACGTTGCGAGCATACTCAATGACCATGCACTGCATGCCGTAGCAAATGCCAAACGTGGGGACATCATGCTCGCGGCACCACTTCAGGGCGGCAAACTTGCCCTCGGTGCCTCGCTGGCCAAAGCCCGGCGCCACTATCACGCCGTTCATCTCCTTGAGCAGCGACTCGGCATTGCTGTCGTTGATCTTCTCGCTCGAGATATAGGTGATCTTCACTTTGTGGTCTTGGTAAACACCAGCGGTGAGAAGGCTCTCGTCGATGCTCTTGTAGGCATCCTGGAGCTCCACATACTTGCCCACCAGCCCTATCTTCACCTCCTCGCTGGCGTTGTGCAGCTTGTCGAGGAAGTAGTTCCACTTGGTCAAGTCGGGCTCGCCACTGTAGGGGGTACCAGTCTTCTCGAGGATGATCTGGTCCAGGCCTTGGCGATGCATCATCAGCGGCACCTCATAGATGCTCGGCGCGTCGAGGCTCTGAGTCACTGCGTCGGGGCTCACGTTGCAAAACTGCGCCACCTTGCGGCAGTGGGCGGCAGGCATCTCACGCTCGGTGCGAAGCACGAGCACGTCGGGCTGGATACCCACCTGCTGCAACTGCTTCACACTGTGCTGCGTGGGCTTGGTCTTGAGCTCGCCAGCGGCCTTGATGTAGGGAACATAGGTCAGGTGAACCACCACGCAGTTGCGGCCAAGCTCCCACTTGAGCTGGCGCACTGCCTCAAGGAACGGCAGCGACTCAATGTCGCCCACCGTGCCACCTATCTCGGTGATTACAAAGTCATACTTGCCAGTGCTGCCCAGCAACTTCACGCAGCGCTTGATCTCGTCGGTGATGTGAGGAATGATTTGCACAGTCTTCCCCAGGTAGTCGCCACGGCGCTCCTTGTCGATGACGCTCTGGTACACTCGGCCGGTTGTGATATTGTTGGCGCGAGTGGTCTTGATGTTGGTAAAGCGCTCATAATGGCCCAGGTCCAGGTCGGCCTCGTGACCATCGATGGTAACGTAGCACTCGCCGTGCTCATAGGGGTTTAGTGTGCCTGGGTCGATGTTGATGTAAGGGTCAAACTTCTGCATCGTCACATTAAATCCGCGCGACAGCAGCAACCGAGCTATCGACGACGAAATGATGCCCTTGCCAAGCGACGATACAACACCGCCAGTAACAAAAATGTATCGTGTGTCCACTATATTATTTTAATATTTTTATTAATAATATTATTACAAACTGCAAAGATAAGCATTTTCTCGCAACTAATAACCCTTTACACCCATTTTTCTAAAAACACC
>ONIY01000049.1 GCA_900318065.1 uncultured Prevotellaceae bacterium | reverse complement strand
TTACTTTTGCATGGATATACATGTTCAGTGTGTTCTTGCTGTTTATTATCAGGTTTGAGATAGAGTTATACCGTTTTCGTCACAGTAATCATGAAGAATAATATAAGAGTAGAGCGCGCTATCGTGCGCATGACGCAGCAGCAACTTGCCGAGGCGGTGAAAGTGAGCCGCCAAACCATCAATGCAATAGAGGCCGGCAAATATGTGCCCTCGGCAGTGCTTGCTTTGAAGATTGCCCAAACCTTTGGCAAACCTGTGGAAGCTATCTTCACTCTTGAAGATAATGACTAAATGCGTTTAACACCTTAAAACTTCAAATTATGGAATTCTTCTCATTAAATATAATTCTAATAATGGTCTTGATAGGTGTGTTAGTCTATGTGATTAGCTCCATCAACGACCTGAACAGAAGAATGGAATCCTTTGGTTCCATGCTCAGTCGTTTTATCGAGGAACAAAAGAAACCTGCTTCGGTGCCAGAAAAAGAATTCTCAGCACAACCAACTCTCGCTAATGAACCACCAGTGGTTGTTCCATCGATTCCAGTCATGGAGACACCCCCACCATTGCCTGCGGCCATTGAGGTTCAAGAACCAGTTGCCGCTGCTATGCATGAACCTCAACCTGAGGAGATGGGAGTGTATTACGAGCCAGTCGAGGAACCCGCAGGCGAAACCATCGAAGAACTCGCCGAGGAGCCTGTAAGGCAAAAGCGCAACTTTGAGAAGTTCATTGGCGAGAATCTCTTTGGCAAGATTGGAATTGTTGTGCTGATAATTGGCGTGGGATTCTTTGTCAAGTATGCCATCGACAAGGACTGGATAAACGAGAGCACACGCACGGTCATGGGCTACCTGCTGAGTGGCGCAATGCTTGGCATCGGGTACAAGATGCACAAGAAGTATCGCACCTACAGCTCGCTGCTGGCAGGCGGCGCCTTTGGAGTGGCTTATGTCACAACTGCTGTGGCGTTTCACTACTACCACCTGTTCAGTTCGCCAGTGGCGTTCGGCATTTTAGTGGGAGTTACGGCATTGATGACAATTCTAGCTTGGATTACCAACAAACGCGAACTAGCCACTATTGCCTTAGTGGGCGGCTTCATTGCTCCATTCATTGCCAGCAATGGCGAGGGAAACATGACTGTGCTGTGCACCTATTTGTTGATTCTCAACCTGGGCATGGCACTGGTGGCACTCAAGAAGCGATGGAGCGAACTCCCTTTGCTGAGTGTTGTCGCAACATGGGTGATATTAATGGTGATGTGGTGGTATCTAGTTTTCCCGACTAAGACTCAACTGATAAGGCAAATTGTCTTCGACACAGCCTTCTTCGTCCTCTTCCTGGTGACTCTCACCCACTCGTTGTGCACTAAGCGGCAAGGTCGGTTCTCGGGATTTCTGTGCACGGGGCTTATAATGAACAGTTTCGTCTATTATCTGCGCAGCCATGTGCACTTGAGCGACATCAGTTGCACTTTCTATAACCATCAATTGACTGATTATAGTGGCTTGCTGGCGCTGGGAGTGGCACTGTGCAGCGCTGCTGTGGTGGCGCTGTTGTGGAAGAAGCGCCAGGGCCTGTGCCGCGTGGCTTTCCACACCCACTTGTCGCTCGTTGTGGCTTTCATCGCGATAGCAGTGTTAGCACAGTTTGAGGAGGCCACTCTTGGACTAATGCTATGGGCAATCTATGCCGCTATCCTGTTCTATCTCTGGGCTCTGTCGCGCATCAAGACTCTTGCCTATGGCAGCTTTGTGATGATGTTCATTACTCTGGTGGGTTATTTCTGCTTGTTTGCCAACAACGATGTTCACATGGGAGAACACATCTTTACCAATGGGCTCTTTGTCTCGACATTGGTCTATTCGCTTTGCGTGCTCTTTGTTGCTGTGCTCATCGACCGCAATTTCCACAACCTGCGCTCGTCATTCAACCTGGTGTGGCCAGCAGCGAGCGGAGTGTGCTACGCCACTGGCATCATTCTGTTCTACAAGGCGTTTGTTACAGAGTTCATCAACCACTTGGACAATACTATGTCAATTGAGATGATTGCAATGTTCACTGCGCTGATGTTGCTTGGGTTGTGGATGGCTTTCCACAAGCGTGCAGCAATCAAGGACTATGCGGCTGTCTATGTGCTGTTATTGCTGCTGAGCGTGATCACATTGACAGTGAGTGTGCTGGTCGAGGACGACTTGTGGGTCGTTTGGCTCAACGCAGCCATTGTCGCAATCACTATAGCAGCAGTCATCTGGCAATACTGGCGTGAGAAAGACTATAGAAGCACGGGGTTCATGGTATTCCTCAATATCATTGTGACTATTGCCACTGTGTTGGTTGCCCGGCTGTTACTGGTGCAATGCGGCGTGCAAGATTTTAGTGCTGGCCTGTCGTTATCGCTTGCTACTGCTGGTGTGGCGCAGATGGTTGCAGGAATGCGCATGCACCGCAAGGATTTGCGCATCATCAGCCTCTTGACCTTTGCGTTGGTAATTGGCAAACTCATCATCTACGACCTGTGGAAGATGCCGGCGGTAGGCAAGATTGTGACCTTCATTATCCTGGGTATAGTACTGCTAGTTCTCTCATTCATGTACCAACGCCTAAAGAACGTGCTTTTTGATAACAATCCCAACAGGGACCAATAACAAAGATATGAAAAACCTGTTATTTATAACTCAAGTTTTTAAAGTGATTATGTACATCAAAAGCTCTCAATATCAGTCGATAAGCACCCCCCTATAAGATAGACCAATGGTGCAAGCCGAAGCCAGCGGCAAAACTTGTTTTGGCATTGGCCTATCTTAGAGGGGAAATTGACACACAGCTGTTTAACTATTATCATAGTTACAATAGAAACTTAAGTTTATAATTATCGGGCACCAATAGTTTTTTTTCTTGCTTTCTACAAAAAAAGTCGTTACCTTTGTGGAGTTGAAATAATAAGTTTCATGTACCTAACGTGAGAACTCCATAAACTATAAACCATAAACCTCAAGTTTTATTATGGCACAAAAACGTATCACAGTAGCAATCGACGGTCACTCGTCGTGTGGCAAGAGCACCATGGCTAAGGCGCTGGCTAAGCGCATTGGATATGCCTATATCGACACAGGCGCAATGTACCGTGCGGTCACTCTCTACTGCCTGGAACTGGGCATGATCGATGGTGACAAGGTCAACAAGCCTCGCCTGCGTCGCCACATGCCCAAGATTGAGATCACCTTCAAGGTGAACGAGGAAGGCAAGAGCGACACCTGGCTCAACGGACGCAACGTTGAGAAGGAGATTCGTGGCATGGAGGTGAGCAACAAGGTGAGTCTCGTCTCGGCAATAGGCTTCGTCAGGAAGGCCATGGTGGCGCAGCAGCAAGCCATGGGACGCAACAAGGGCATTGTCATGGATGGCCGCGACATAGGCACCGTGGTGTTCCCCGATGCCGAGCTCAAGGTGTTTGTCACCGCCTCGGCACAGGTAAGGGCCGAGCGCCGCTTCAAGGAACTGCAGAGCAAGGGCGACACCACTACCACCTTTGAAGAGGTGCTTGCCAATGTCGAGGAGCGCGACCGCATCGACTCTACCCGCAAGGAGAGCCCGCTGCGCCAGGCCGACGATGCTCTGCTGCTCGACAACTCCAGCCTCAGCATTGAGCAGCAAGATGAGTGGCTCTACAACGAGTTCCTCAAGAGAGTGAAATAAAATGGGTCTAGAATTTACCTGAGCTGCATGTTTATCGAGATTGACAACGGGTCGGGGTTCTGCTTTGGAGTGACAACAGCCATCTCCAAGGCCGAGGAGGAACTCAATAACACTGGGCACCTGTACTGCCTGGGCGACATCGTGCACAACAGCAACGAGGTGGAGCGGCTCAAGCACAAGGGGCTTGAGACGATTACTCACGACCAGCTCAAGCAGCTGCACGACGTGAAGGTGCTCCTGCGTGCTCATGGCGAGCCCCCCGAGACCTACGAGATTGCGCGGCGCAACAACATCGAGATTATCGATGCCACGTGCCCCGTGGTGCTGCAGCTGCAGCGACGCATCAACAAGTGCTACAACAGCGTGGAACAACCGCCACAAATCGTTATCTACGGCAAGCGTGGACATGCCGAGGTGAACGGTCTCGTGGGGCAGACTCAAGGCAACGCTCTCGTGATTGAGAGTCTTGAGGAGATCGACAAGATCGACTTCTCTCGCGATATCTACCTCTACTCGCAAACCACCAAGTCGCTCCAGGGGTTCAAGGCAATCGTTGAGGAGATAGGCAAGCGCATTGAGCCTGGTGTCCAGTTCAAGAGCTACGACACCATATGCCGCTCGGTTGCCAACCGCATCCCGCAAATACGCCAGTTTGCCAAGCGCCATGAGCTCATCCTCTTTGTGTGCGGCAGCAAGTCGAGCAACGGCAAGATTCTCTTTGCCGAGTGCCTCGATGCCAACGGCAACTCCCACATGATAAGCAACGAGAGCGAAATCGACACCGCATGGCTTGAGGGCAAGCACAGCATTGGCATCTGTGGAGCCACTTCCACACCGCGATGGCTCATGAACCAGGTAAAGAACTATATAGAACAACACATCACCACTTAATTTCTTGTAGCCATGACAAAGCGCACTCTTTTCATCATCATAGGACTGCTGCTCTTCCTCGACCTGGCAGCATTCTTTGTCTACCTGGTGGGGCACTCTAATAGCGATGGAAAAAGCCCCATCGAGTATGCCCTGCGCGACAAGACGGCGAGTGCCGAGGTGGGCGAACTCCCAGAAAAGGTTATCCCCGACGAGTTCGACACTATTGCAATGGCAAGCGATTACATCTCTCACGATAAGGCTGGAGTGGGGGTGAATGCCGTGAGCATGACATGCGAGGTGAAGTTGAAGTTCATCTGGCCCAAGAATATCAATGGCAACGACAGGCTAGGCAATCTCAACAGGGAATTGCTTAATATCCTTGACGCCGGTGGCAACGATAATGCCAGGGATGCGGCGCACTACTTGCTCAAGCACCCCGAGTTTGTGAAGCCATCGTCTAATTTCTCGCGCTTGCCCTCGAGCGACCACAAGCCGGTTATCAATCACACTCTCCAATACTATAGGGTATTTCCTTATATCTCAACCAATTATCTGCTCGAAATGATGGTGCTGATAGAGAAGCACGATGGCCTTGACCTGACGCGTGACATGAGGATTGTTCACTACGACAGGGTGCGTCATTCGGTTGTCACTTTCGACCAGATTTTCGACACAAGCCGCACTACCGACATCCTGGCACTCATCAACCAGAACATCGAGGCCGAGAAGTTGAGCGGAAATCATCCCAACTGGCATGAGACCGAAGTGATGCCCACCGAGTTCCTGCTGGGCAAGAAGAGCGTGATGTTCTACTTTAGCGACGGAGCGATTGCTCCCAAGGGCTCAGGACTCCATGAAATCTCGGTGAAAAACGAGAACCTTGAGGAGTTCTTCACGCCTTTCTACAACGAGTTGCGCAACAACGACACTCACTTCGAGACCTACGACTTCATCATTCTATAGCACCCAAGCATTCTCCTTTTTATGACTCTCGACAAGCAAGAATTTGACGCCTTGCACAGCTTCCTCGACAGCGAGGCGGCACGCATCAACAACACCGACTTCATTGCCAGCGATCCCGTCCAGTTCCCGCGGCGGTTTCATGCTTTGCCCGATATCGAGATCGCGGCTCTGCTCTCGGCAACCATTGCCTGGGGAAACCGCAAGATGATTTGCAACAACTGCGACAAGATGCTCGCTATCATGGACAACGACCCGCTGCACTATGTGCTCCAGGGCGACTATGAGCTGCTGCCCGACGAGATGAACATTCACCGCACTTTCTTCGTGCGCGACTTCAAGTACATGCTGCGTGGGCTCAAGAGCATCTACAGCAAGCATTCGTCTCTCAACGACTTTGCGGCAGCGCATCATGTGGGCGACTCGCAGGAACCAGCGTGGATGCTTGTGGAGTGGATGCAGCAAGCCATGCAGCAGGCCAACGGTGGCAACACCAACTCCCGCTGCCTGCCCACTCATCTTGACAACACGGCGCTCAAGCGCATCAACATGGCACTGCGATGGCTCGTGCGCGACGACGGCATCGTCGACATGGGTGTGTGGCAGGCCATCAAGCCGTCGCAGCTGTTCATCCCGCTCGATGTGCATGTGGGCAACACGGCAAGGGCGCTCGGCATGACCACTCGCCGGGCAAGCGACAAGAAGACCGTCCTCGAGCTCACCTCGCTGTTGCGGCTCATGCGCCCCAGCGACCCCGTCATCTACGACTACGCCCTCTTTGGAATAGGCATTGGCGACAAGTACCTCGCCCCAGCACGATAACCAGGAGCAGCACCTGGTAGAAAACAATAATCCGAGCGAAGTTCACTTCGCCCGGATTAATTCTTTGTGGGAGTGTGTTGTAAAAGATTGAAATTGCGTCAATGTAGGGACAACGCGTGCGTTGTCCGAAACCAGCGAAGATACTGATTTCTAAATGTCGGCCTACAGCGGACAAGGCGCGCCTTGTCCCTACAAAATGAGAATTCTGTTATTTTTTTGCAACTTTGCTTCCTCCTGAATCACTCGGCTTTCACCGATGAAATCTTGTAGGCACCGTCCTTGCCGCTAACGACAAACACGCACTTGTGGCCGCCACCTTCCACCAGGAACTGGCCGGGAGTGAGCTCCTTCATGCTGTAGTTGCTGGGATTGATACCCTCATTGCCGTTGCGCTTGCCGGTGATGATGGTCCAGTCATAGCCGTCTTCACCATTCTTGAGCATCTCGAGTGCCTCGTCGGTGAATTTCAGCTTTACATAACGGAAGTAGCTGTCCTTCACAAGATTGCCAGTGAACACATATTCCATAAGGAAATTGGTCAGGTAGGCCTGCTCCAGGTTGGCAACGTCGCCGTTCGACAGGCGTGTAGCGCCCTCGGCGGTGTACATGCCCTGGTCGATGTTCATCTTGTTGCCGTGAGCGGTAACCTGGCTTGGCTTAGCCACTTGAGTGGTCTTGGCAACTTTCTTCTTTGTCTTTTTTACTTTAGCACTTGCGTCAACTGCTGTGCCCATAACCAGTGCCACCATGGTGACAATGAATAAAATCTTTTTCATAATAATAATGATTGGAGTTAATAATAGTATTGTTATATGTCTATTTGACAACGTTATTGAACAATGGTTTAACGGCTGCATGGTTTGTGCCTATAGCACAAACCATGTGCTGGTGTCGTAGCGGGGTAGGGCATACACCTGGATGTCTTTGTCGCGCTCATTGGGAGCGTTGCTGCCATCGCCCACACTCAGGCCCTTGCCTTCGAGCGCATTATACATTGCTGTGAGGGCGATGTCGGGGCTGTTGTTGTCGTTGCTCAGGTGGCACAGGAACACCCATTCCATTCCCGGGTGGTAGTGCGATGCCACAAATGCCGCTGCCACCTCATTGTCGAGATGGCCTTTCTCGCTCTTCACCCTTGCCTTGAGATACTCGGGATATTTTCCCATCGTGAGCAGCGACAAGTCGTAGTTGCTCTCTATCATCAGGTAGTTGGCAAGGCTCATGTAGTGCTCGGCGCGGGCGGTGATAGTGCCCATGTCGGTTGCCACCACAAAGGTCTTATCGCCAGCCTCAAAGCTGAATCCCATATTGTCAATCGCGTCGTGCGACGTGTCGAAGGCAGTAATTTTCATGCCCGCAAGAAAGAACGGTATCTCCTTGAATATGCTCACCTGGTAGTCCTTGATGCGACGCGACACGTTGTGGTGACGCATCAGGCCGCCCATCAGGCGTGGCGTGCAGTAGATGCGCATGTGCTTGTTCTCGCGCACGATTTTGTAGGCATACCTAATGTGGTCGGCATGGTCATGAGTGAGCAAGATGCCGCGCACTTTCGACAGCTTGATGCCGTTGGCGGCAAGGTCACGATACACATGCTCGGGGTCGATGCCTGCATCTATCAGAACGCCTCCGTTCTCATTACCCAGAAACGAGCAGTTGCCACTGCTTCCGCTTCCAAAACTCACAAACTTGAACCCCTCCCAGTCTTGGTTGTCGCCTGAGCGATGGCTCTCGTTGTGCGAGTCCTCATCATTAAAATCATTGTCGCCCATGGCATATTTCTCTATCCATCGGCTGTCGCCAAGCCTCTGCTGGCGAAATTTATCATTGTATTTACTCATTTTCAATTAGCGCAAGAGTAGGGAAGTTGAGTAGTAGAATAGTAGAGTAGTTCTCAGTTTTCAGTAAAATAGTTGAGTAGTTGAATAGTAGAGTAGTACTCTCACCTCTCACCTCTCACCTCTTCCCTCTGTACTCTTCCCTCTTCCCTCTGTACTCTGTACTCTTCCCTCTGTACTCTTCCCTCTTCCCTCTGTACTCTGTACTCTGTACTCTGTACTCTCCTCTCACCGATCTCCGATCTCCGATCCTCGATCCCCGATCCACTCTCCCCTCCCTACTTATAGAGCAGGAAGATGGTGGGCACCTTGTGCAGGTCGGGCAGGTGGCCTTGCCACTGCTTCACGCTGCGGGTGACGATGCGCTCGCCTGGGCCGGTGATGTCGGTGGCGATGCACAGCTTCAGGTGGCCCGGAAGGGTGCGGCACAGTTCCTGTGCCAGGCTGTTGTTGCGATAGGGCGTCTCGATAAAGATCTGCGTCTGGTGCTCGCGCATGATGCGATGCTCCATCTCCTTGAGCTTGCGGCTGCGCTCGGCAGCGTCGATGGGCAGGTAGCCCAGGAAGGCGAAACTCTGTCCGTTGAATCCCGAGCCCATGAGCCCCATCAAGATGCTCGACGGCCCCACCAGGGGTTTCACTTTCAGCCCCTTGCTTTGTGCTATGGCAACGACGTCGGCACCCGGGTCGGCAACCGCTGGGCATCCCGCCTCGCTAATCACCCCCATCGCCTCGCCACCCGCGAGTGGCTTGAGCATCTCGGGGATATCCTCGGCGTGGGTGTGGCGGTTGAGCTCGTAGAAGGTGAGCGTGTCGATGTCGATGCTGCGGTCGCATTTCTTCAAGAAACGGCGTGCCGAGCGCACGTTCTCAACGATGTAGTGCTTGATCTCGCTCACCACACTCATGTTGGCGCGAGGCAACACGCTGCTCAGCTCAACATCGCTGAGCTGCACCGGGATGAGATATAGTGCCGTTTCTATCATTCTATGTGTTGAAGGTTGAAGTTTAATCTACAAAGTTAGTGTTTTTGCTCCATTCATGCGCAATGACACCCACTAAAAAATGTAAAAAAGATTGTGCCAGCCGCCATTGCTTGGCTGCCATGAAATGCAATGGTTTGCACTGGAGGCGCAAGAAAATGTTTGGTAATAGCTTGATTATTTGAATAGTTGTGTCTATTTTTGTAATCGAAAAATAAGAATAAAATACCATATTATTAATCGTTATAAACTAAACTTTTATGAACAAAAAATTACTGAAATCCTTCTTTGCGGTAATGCTGGCAATGACTGGCATTCTCGCAACTTCCAGCAATGCCAGCGCTGCTGTGTATGGCGACGTTAATGGCGATGGTGACGTAACCGCTGCCGATGTCACAATGATTTATAACTACATGCTTGGCACCAGCACCAGCTCGGCCGGTTGCGATGTTAATGGCGACGGCGATGTCACTGCTACCGATGTCACTGCCGTTTACAACATCCTGCTTGGCGTCACTCCTCAGGAGTTTGAGAAAATCTACATCCTGGGTGATGTCAACGGCAATTCCTGGGATCCCGCTGTGGGAGTGGAGATGACCACCACCGACGGCAAAATCTACACTGCTGCCATTACTACCAAGGCGACTGGATATAGCTACTTTAGCTTCACTACCATGCTTGCCAATCCCGAGAGCGAGACAGGTTGGGACGACATTGCTCCTTACCGCTTTGGTGCTGTGCCTAGCGATGACTACAACTTCGTTGTGACCGAGGAACTCTTGGGCACCGAGATTGCTCTTACAACCGAAGAGGGCTTCCAGGCACTACAGATGGCTCCCGGCTCGTTCAACCTGAGCCTCGACCGCGAGAACATGAAGCTCACTATCACTGGTGAGTTCGCTCCACAACAGCCCACCGAGAACTGGTACCTCGTGGGCACTTTCAACGGCTGGTCGACTACCGACATGAGCTACAAGTTCACCAAGGGCGAGGGTAACGTCTACAGCATCCACGTCGACAACGTGAGCGGTGACTTCTGGTTCAAGATCGCTGGCGAGGACTGCTACAGTGCTGCCAACTTCTGGGACGGCACTATGCTCAGCGCTGCTGTTGATGGCTATGGTGAGCTGAGCGGAAACCTCGTGCAAGGCAACCAGGGTGCATTCTGCATCCCAGCATCTTATGGTTGCACCTATCTTGACATCACTATCGACGTGGAGAACCTCACCTACACCATCGTTACCGATGGCCATAAGCCCGACATTGAGCCAGACGCTGCCGATTGGTATCTCGTGGGCAATTTCAACGACTGGTCGACTACCGACATGAGCTATCCTTTTGTTCAGGGTGCTGAGAACGAGAACGTTTACACTATTCATGTCGACAACGTGAGCGGTGACTTCTGGTTCAAGATTGCTGCTGGAAGCAACTATTCAGGCAGCTTCTGGAGCGGTACTTTCCTTAGCGCCGCTACCGATGGCGAGAGCGCGCTAAGCGGCAGCCTCGTGCTGGGCAACGCGGGTGCTTTCTGCATCCCAGGGTCTTACGGCTGCACCTATCTCGACATCACTATCGACGTTGAGAACATGACCTACTCCATCGCCACCGATGGACAGCCCGCGAACTAATCTATCCCAATTAGTCACACACACAACACAATGGCGAGACCTGGCCAGGTCCCGCCATTGTTGTATGAATTTACCCTAGTTTCTAAGGTGATTGTGTTACTCGAAACCGCTAAACATCAAGCGACGAACTGGAGGTGTTGCAAAACTAAATAAACCACAGATTTTTCAGATTAAACAGATTTTCTATATTTTTTTATTATCCTGTATTTCAGGTGATTAAAAAATCAGATTAATCTGTTTAATTTGTGGTTTTTTTATTGGGGTTTTGCACCCCAACTAACTGGTAATGTCTTGGGTTTCAAAACGGAAAAAAGGCGTGGCCCCCATCTCGGGAGCCACGCCAGCGTTTAGATAGTTTGGTAATTATGATAGTCGTTGCTTGGCCTTACACTCCGAAGGCAAGAACGGTGTAGCAAACGTCGGTGCCATACTGCATGCCCAGGTTCACATATCCAATTCCGTCGCCTCCATACCAGGAGTACATCGAGTTGTCGTAACTTACTGGGCTGCCATAGATGCTGCACAGAGTGTGATAGAGACTGTAGAAGCGACTGGTGTCGTAGGTGTAGTTCCAGAAAGCGAATTCTACATAGTCGAGGTTGTCGTTACCGTCAAACTGGAGCATTACATCATCCCAAGCGTAGTCCATAAGCTCCACGTCGGTGAGGTAAACGATGTTGTTCTCAAAGCCATCAATCTCATAGCCGCTGTAGTACAGGTAGTTCAGTGAGTTGATGAACGAGGTGCCCCATCTCAGGCCAAGCACTCCGGCAATGGTGGGGTAGCTTGAATACCTGTTGATGTTGATGGTTACGATGGGACGGTATACCCACATTGTGCTGGGACGCCATTGACGCACCGAGGGACGGATGGGGTTTCTCCAGCTCCAACTGTTGTGACGGAAGCTGTTGAAGAAGCGGTCGCCATCGTAGCGGGGACGCCAGCTGCTGGAGTAGCGGTAGGTGTTGTAGTCGATCGAGGGACCACCGCCTGCCATTACGGTGCCACCCACTTTGGGGCGAGGCGTGCCAGTGCTGGGACGGCTGGTGGGTGCAGTGCTGTGACCCTTGCCAGTGTTGCCGCCGCCCACGCTGGGACGGGTGTTGCTGCCACTGTTGCTGCCACTGTTGCTGCCGCCCACGCTGGGGCGAGCGTTGCCATTGTTGCCACTGCCCTTGCTGCCGCTGCTGGTGGAAATAGTGCTGCTCACGTTGCTGGTGCTGGGGCGCACTGCACTGCGGTTGCCAGCGTTGCTGGTGATGGTGCCGGTGCTGCCAGTAGAGCGGTTCACTGAGCTGCTGCCAGTAGAGCGGTTCACAGTGCTGTTGCTGCCGCTGCTGCGATTGATGGTGCTGCTGTTGCTGCCACCCACGCTGGGACGGATGCTCGAGGCACTGCTGCTCGTTCTGGGAGAGGTCGACACAGCGCTGCTGGTCGAGGGGCGGGCGCTCACGCTGCTCATCGAGGAGCGAGCCGAGCTGCTGCTGTTGTTACTCACTGCGGCATTATTCTTTGGTGAAACAGTGGCAACACTGCGGTTGCCTGCTGCTGCCGCGCTTGAGGTTGATGCTGGGCGACGGCCTTGGGCCATTGCTCCGGTCGAAGTCATGGCGAGCCCGCTAGCGAGCATCAAGCCAATCATCGTGTTGTAAACTGTCCTTTTCATAATGCTCAAATTTTAAATAGTGAATAAAATCGTTTTCTTTGTCTCTTTGACCACAAAACTCCCCTCGAGTTTAACCCCATTTCCCGCCACAACCCCCACTAAACGCCCTCCACCCCCTTTCACTCGACCAACGCCCTAAAAGAATATACGAAAATCGGGGATAGAGGATCGGGGATCGGGGGGGAGGGAAGAGGTGAGAGGTGAGAGGTGAGAGGTGAGAGGTGAGGGCTTTGTAGGGACACCAATAATAAATCTGTTTAATCTGAAAAATCTGTGGTTTATCAACTATCCTGCGACAGCAGGCTTTGTGACCACGAAGTGGCAACTTTGCGAGAGTATCCCAGCGTGGATGCTTATTTTCCACATTCCGCAAAGAAAAAATCAAAAAAAATGCGGTCTTGTGCAACATTTTGTGGGGGTGGTTGCGTCTAATGCATGAAAAACGATTAATTTTGACGTGGAATTCATGAAATCAACGCATTTTTGAAACACATTAAATTATTAAAGATATGAAGAAGATAATCATTACAATGCTGGTGGCTTTGCTTGTTATCGCCACCACTCAGGCAAAGCCGGTGGTTAAGGTCACGCCTAAGAAGCATGCCACCGAGCAGGTTGTGGACCAGAATGACGCAGCTCAGGATGAGGTGGCTCAGGATGAGGCGGTCGAGGATAATCCTGATGCCGCTGTGGAGGAAGCCGTGCAAGCCGCCAAGGAGGCATCCGAGAAGCCTATAATTGACAAGGACGGCATCATCATCTTTAAGGACGGCGAGACGGTGAAGGTGAAGTTCAGCGACATGAACCGCATCATCAAGGAGCACCTCGACGACACGCTCATCAATGAGGATGGCCTGACCATTGATACTAGTGATGGCAGGGGAATGGAAGTGGGCAGCGCCGAGTATAACTTCGCGCAAGACGGAATGAACCTTGCCCGCGACATCACCACCTATTTGACAGTGGGCGCTGTGTTCATCGTGTTCTTCTCGCTGCTGTTCTACTACATGCACCGCCGCCGCAGGTACAAGACTGTGGACCGTGCCATCCAGGCTGGCTACCCGCTGCCCGACGAGTTCTTTGGCAAGCGCACTCCCGTCATGCCCCAGCAACCCACCACGGTCTATGTGAACCAAATCATTCCTCCCACCCCCGACCCTAATGCACCCCAGGGCACTCAGCCCGCGGTAGGCAACATGCCTCCCCATGCCGCCAGTGGCAATTCTCTCAACACCGTGACCGACTGGTCGGCCTTCAAGAATGGTTTCGTCACCACCGCTGTGGGCTTGGGACTGATGTTCTTCTTCCTGTTCGCAGGTATGGAAGCCGTGGCAGCGTTGATGCTGATAGTGATATTTGTGGGAGTGGGCAAAATATTCCTTGCCTATCAGGAGCAGCGAAACGTCAGAAACTTCTGGCAGCAACAGCAGTGGGCTCAGCCTCAGCAACCCCAGCAACAGCAATATGAGCCCCAGCAGCCTCAGCAGCCCCAGCAGTGGCAGCAATGGAACCAGCAGCCACAGGATGTGCCTCCCATGCCCGAGACCCCTCCCGAGTTCAGGCAATAAAAGTGCCTTGAGAGAGAACTAAGCGACTTGTAGAACACCAGTAAACTGTTTCCCGTGCTATCTAAAGTAGAAGAACTCAAGCTGATATCCCGATGCGTGCTTGCCGACGACAGGCGCGCATTTGGGACGCTTGTCGAGGCCTATCAGCCACGACTCAGGCGGTTCTTCATGAACCTCACCCTGGGCGACCAGTACCTGAGCGACGACCTGGCACAGGAAACGTTTGTCAAGGCCTATATCGAGATTCGCAGTTTTCGCGGCCTGTCTCGGTTTGGCACATGGCTCTTCCGCATTGCCTACAACGAGTTCTACAGCTACAAGCGCAGCCAGCATGCCACCAGCGACCTTGATGCTGTTCCCGAGCAAGCCGCCTCGCCCATCGAGTCGAGCGAGATTTCGATGGATGTGAAAACCGCGATGGCGAGCCTGAGCGACATTGAGCGCACGGTGGTGACACTGTTCTACATCGACGACATGCCCTTGAAGCAAGTGGCAACAATCACGGGCCTAAAGGAGAGCACGCTGCGCTCCCACCTGCACCGTGCACGAGAGAAGATGGCAACAACACTAAATCATGATTAATTATGAAAAAGAAAGATAAGATTGATAATGAACTTGGAGAACTGTTGAAGAAGGAGTCGTTTGACGCGGCACCCAACCAGTGGTTTACCCACCGCGTGCTTCACCGTTTGCCCGTGAAGAAGGACACCACAGCGCAGCGCTATGCCTGGTTCTTCTATCTGGCAGCGGTGCTGGTGTGCGTGGGCTACTGGCTATGGATGTTCTTCTTCACCGACACCACTGTGATCACCGTGCGCGACATCCTTTACTTTGGCATCGCAACGATAGTGACCATAATGCTCATGTTCTCGCCCATCGTGGCACTGTTCAGGAGGGAGTGATTTGCCAGTGTGGGGAGTTTTTCTTATTTTTGCACCCGAAATATGGAAACTACTCACATCACAAATCAAATGCCCTCTCTGGCTCTTGACTTCACTGGAAAGAGCATCGACTATCTAGTATATGGCAATGGCGAGAAGGTGGAATGTGGCCACCTTGCGCTCGACTCCACTCTCGACGACTACCGCCGGGCAGTGGAGAATGCTGTTTATGACAACGCCTTCTTGCTCAGCGACTATAAAAGCATCACTGCAGCCATTCACTCCAGCCATTTCCTGATTTTGCCGCAAGAGCTTAGTGATGCGGCTATGGCACGGAAGATGATGGAGGCATCGTTCACACGGCTGGAAGGCGATGTGCTGCTGTGCAACGTTGAGGGCACCCAGGCATCGGTGGCTTGTGATGTGGATGGTGGCGTGGTCGCCTTCTTGCGACGCACCTTCCCTGGGGCTGCGGTGCTGCACCACCTGGCACCGATTATTGCCTACTGCATCAGGGCTTATGGCGAGGACACTGCCTGCCTGCACCTGAGCATCGACGACAGCCAGGCCCACATTGTGGTGGTCAAGCAGGGAGCGTTGCAGCTTGCCAACACCTATCCCTACCACAGCCTTGACGATGTGGTGTACTATGCCCTCAATGTGTGGAAGACATGTGGCCTCGACGCCAGGCGCGACATGCTGCGGCTGAGCGGCGACAACGCGCTGCGCTCACAACTGGCAGAGCAGCTCAGGCAATGGATTGCCAACGCCATGCCCGAAGTGATGCCCGCACAGGCTCTCCAACTGGGCCGCGACGCCATGGGCATTCCTTTCAACCTCTTGACTTTAGCACTCTTTCAATCTTAAACCATCACACCCCTCCTTCTATGCGAATAATCAGTGGAAAATATGGCCGCCGCCGTTTTAACGTGCCCACCAACATCACCGCTCGCCCCACCACCGACATGGCGCGCGAGAACCTCTTCAATGTGCTTAACAATCTTGTGGACTTCGACGGCCTGGTAGCTCTCGACCTGTTCTCGGGAACAGGCGCAATCAGCTTCGAACTCCTCTCCCGCGGATGCGCCAGCGTCACCAGTGTGGAGAAGGCGTCTACCCAGTACAACTTCATCCGCAAGGTGAAGGAGCAGCTCAAAGACGAGAACCTGATGACGGTGAAAGGCGATGTATTCAAGTTCATAGGCTCTTGCACTCGCAAGTTTGACCTGATCTTTGCCGACCCACCCTACGACCTGCCGCAGTTGCCCCAACTGCCCGAGCTCATCTTGAGCAGCGAGATGGTGAAGCCTGGCACACTCGTGGTGGTAGAGCACTCTAAGGCCAACGACTTCAGCCACCTGCCACAGTTCCAGCAGCAGCGGGTCTATGGCAAGGTGCATTTCTCGTTTTTCGAGATTTAGTTTATGGCATTGGTAAAAATGCATGATGCTAAATTGTGAAATTATATTCCTTTAGCCAGTTTTATCTTCCCTAAAAGAGACTGTTGCAAACGGCTGAAATTGTGTCAATGTAGGGACAACGCGTGCGTTGTCCGAAAAAAAGTTATAAAACTAAACAGCCTCGCCATGATATAACGGCGAGGCTGTTATTATTATAGTTTCGTGATTAGTCCTCTATCAATGTAGTCGACGAGGTTAGGCATTGTTACCTGCTCCCCTTGCGGCGGTTGCACTCTCGGCACAACATTTGGCAGTTATCAATTACTGTGCGACCACCCTCGCGCCATGGGGTGATGTGGTCGCCCTCCATAAACTCGATGTCAAACTCCTTGTCGCACAGCTTGCAGCGATGCTTCTGTTGCTCATAGACAGCGAGCTTGATGTCTTCGGGGAATAATCGCAAACCTAAATGTCGCTCGTCACGAGTGAGAACGTAAGGGCAGATTCCTTTTTTCTTTGTCACCTCGCTGTCAATCAGAAGTCTCGAAATTTCGGTGTCAATCTTCGACTTGTCAAAAATTTTGTCATGGAACTCTTCATAGTATTTGCCCCAGTCAATGCCTTTAGTGATTTCCTTGCGCTTGTTGACATCGAAAACAGTCTCGACCCACGTGACAATCGACATGAAATATTGCCACAGATGCGATGCGTTAGGGTCATGCTGATGCTGTGCCATATAATCCTCAATGCCAATGCCTTGCGAAGTAGCAATCCATTCAATAGCCGTTTCAAGGAAATCTTGACGGATTGGAGAGCCATTAATGAGATTCTTGCCTAAATTGTAGGCCACACAATTGGATTTAGAGAAATAACGCTTTGCGTCACTGACAAAAGGCCCGGCATAAACAGCATTGCGCAACTCTTGGTAGGTCAACTTCATGCCGGCAATATTGATGGTCTTGAACCATTCAAGTTTCTCCTTGTCATTTCCGCTGCAAAGATACACCATCAACTCATAATCAAGAATCTTATCCCTCTCTCCCTCAGTGAGATTCCTCAGTGAGATTGTGGAAATACATGAAATTGTGGGCAAACTCCCCTGCCACATACTGGCAAATGGAGATGGTGCGTTGCTGACCGTCCATAACCTCAAGTGGTACTTCGGCATCATCATCACGCTGCGCCCAGTACATCACATTCAGTGGATAGCCTTTCTCAATGGTTGTTATTACAGCGTCACGCTTTTTGTCGTCATAGATGAACTCTCGCTGATATGGAGGACGTATATCCAACTTGCCACCATAACCACGAACACCAGCCTCATCGTCGTCGTAGTAGCCTTCGGTCAACTCGCGAATGGTAATCTTTAGTAATTCAATATCCATGATTATATCTATTTTTGTTTTTTACGAATTAGTATTCTTGAATATGGGCACTTGTTTACACCATTAATATTCAATGCCAAATCTGTTCTGCCACGATAATTTCTCATCACTCCAATAGAACTGGCAAGCTTGCCGCTTCCTAATCCAATTATCTCAAAATCATCAGGATTATATTGACCCAAGAAAGTGTCAGGAACACCCATAATGCCGTCATAATCAATGGGGATATCTGTAACAGCACTCACATCAATCGCATTATAATTCTCATATTTAGGATATTCATTTGCCGAGTATTTCTTATATAATATGATATGTTCATGCCTTTTGTTATGATCTAGGTTGGTGAACCATGTAATAGCAGGAACTTTTATATATCTCTCATCAGGATTATACCCTTTAGACCTTACATATTTTCTATTTGCTTCCTCATTGTTCTCGTATGGGGTTTTATATATCATTGACAGATTAAAGCCATAACCTAACCATATTTTATTATTGACAATTAAAGGGAAAATCTCAGAATAATGCATACCAGACATTCTTCCTAATATTAAAAATTTTTTGTTAAATTTTTCCAAAAGGAGAACATAAGGTATAAATAACGAGAACGGTGGATTAGTGACAACAATATCAGCTTCTTTAAGCAATTGTATACATTCTGCACTGCGAAAATCGCCATTGCCTTTGAGCAGTGACAGAACATTTCTGTCATTCTGTATCAAGTATTGAACATCAGCTAAATCAGTCCGCCCATCGCCATTCAAGTCTTTAACTTCGCTGATTTCCACTTTATAAGCAATTTTCTTGGGAGCATCTTTGAAGTCCCCAAAATCAATCATTAACTCATCTCCTTGGACTGGTGAGCCATCGTAGCAGGTGGCAACAAGTTTCTTCAATCCAAGAGAATTGAAATTCATTGCAAAGTACTTGAAGAAATTGCTTTCGTAAGGATCATCGCAGTTGCAAAAAACGACCTTATCTTTAAAGTGATGTCTATAATGACGCAATTCCCTTTCTATATCGGGTAGCTGAGTGTAAAACTCATCTTTTTTTGCCGTCTTGGCCGCATTGAGGTTTTTGTTCGCCATAATCGATTGATAGTCTTTTTTGTTGCACCCAACTATCAATCACGCCGAGACGCAAAAAGGCATGATGGCCTTATTGCGTTCAACTATGAGGCAGCCTAGGATGGAAACCTCAGACAGCTAAACAAGGACACATCACACCTTTGTGTGAAGTATCCGCTATTAATAGCTGTCAAAGGCACCCATACTGAGCACCTTTTCACATATTATTTCAACTTATGTTATTTCCAAATAGTTTCCTAGGCTTTTGGTTGAACGCGAAATAATAGCGAATGCTTTTATTTTTACTAATATGTCATTGTGAACATTGTGCCATCTCCATGGCAGTCACAACTCCATGGCAAAGTTAATAAAAAAAATCCATTTAAAGCTTTATATTACAAAAAAACGGCAGTAATCATGATTGTTTAGGAAAAAAAGTGTACTTTTGTTGTTGTACTCAGATATTGAGAAATGAAAACTTGTTTAGGGATTTTTGGATACTTGTTTATTTGCGCCATTATAGTTGTTGCATTTGGTGGAGATGAGAACTATATATTGCCAGTCGCTTTGATTGGGGTTATAATCTTTGTTGTTATAGGATTAGCAATATCGAGCAAAGAGAAAAAGGACGCCTCAAAGATTAAAGAACATAGCGACAGTTCCAAACAGCAGTTGGCTGATACTGTATCCAGCCATAAAGATGTCTCGGAGTGCGATGGACAAAAGATTCCCGAAAAATCTAAGATGAAGAGTACGGGTCATAGTATCAAAGATGACAACATTGACACTGGCGCCAGTTCCGTTGAAGAAGATATATGGAATGATGAAATTCTCGATTTGTTGGATGACGAGCCCGAAGAATTTGAACCGTTTATTGATGACGTGGACTCCAAGAATGAAGACAATTATGATAGTGACTACTGGGGCGAGAGCCATGAGAGGGAAGATTCGGGCCACTACGTTGAGATAGGTCCAAAGACCTACAAGGCCACTGTCGAACGCATCAACAAGGGCAAACGCCTGTGCAAGACAATGTGTCGCGACAACAATTTTCGCATTACACTTAACAATGTTGCTGGCGGCAGTGGCAATGAGAATTCCCAATCGTTTAATATTGCGTTACAGTGCTTTATGGTGCAGGATATTTTGCGCATCTACGAGAAACTTGAATATGAAACCGAGATGGACTACTATACCAAACAAGGTCAATTATTATATGTGATGATGACTGCGATGCTTGAAAACAATGGTCGCAGCTATTCATCGTTTAAGCAGGAGATGCTCTATGATGATGACACAACCAGAGACATACGTGAGACTTACGAAGCAGCACTTGATGTATATACCAGCAGTGATGTGAGCATCTCAAACTCTCAAATCGAGGATTTTTCGTTAGCTTTGATACTTGAAGCAACGGGATATGAAGATAAATACTTGAAGCAAGTGAGGACTGTGCTCTATGAGTTGGCACGCCTGATTGCGAGCAGCGAGTTGTCGCTAAGTCACGAGCAACAAACCTTTCTCAGGTCCATGCAAGAGCAATGTTACGGTGAAGAGAGTGTTGCAACCCACAACGCCATGAATGATAATGAAGAAAATGGAAAAGGCGAAGCTGTGGCCGATGTTTCAGCCCTTGACCAACTGGTGGGCTTGAATCAGGTCAAGAAGCAAGTCAACAATCTTAAGCATGTGATAGAAGTGAATCGACGTCGCGAATCGTTGGGGTTGGCATCACCAGTGATGTCACTTCACTGCGTTTTCACTGGCAATCCCGGCACAGGAAAAACCACGGTGGCGCGCATCATCGCATCACTCTATAGGCAGATGGGAGTATTAAAAAAAGGGCATCTTGTTGAAACCGATCGCTCTGGTCTCGTTGCCGAGTATGTGGGTCAAACAGCAGTAAAGACCAATAAGATAGTGGACTCGGCTCTCGATGGAGTACTTTTTATTGATGAGGCCTATACCCTTGCCCAGGGCTTGAAAGAAGACTTTGGGCATGAGGCTATTGCAACGTTGCTCAAGCGCATGGAGGACGACCGCTCCCAGCTGGTGGTGATTCTTGCCGGCTATGGTAAGGAGATGGAAGACTTTATAAATTCCAATCCTGGCCTTCGCTCTCGTTTTAACCGATACGTTCATTTTCCTGACTATTCTCACGATGAATTGGTGCAAATATTCCACAACATGATGAATAAATATAACTTCACTCTCACTCCCGAAGCCGATGAAATATTGAGCCAGAAACTTGAAGAAGCCATAGCCAACAAGGGGAAGGACTTTGGCAACGCACGTTTTGTGAGAAATGTTTTTGAGAAAACCATTGAATCCCAAGCCGTGAGAATTGGTGAGGCTGGCGATACTTCTCGCGATGTGCTATCGCTAATCACTGCTGGTGACATTGAGCAAGCATTCAGTTGATGGGCCTGTATCAGTCCTACGGGCTTCAAACAAAGCTCCCCTATTTTGCGTTCAGCACAATTGACACATAATCAGAAACTTAAAAGGAGATATCGCTATTTTTATAGGACACCAATAATTCTTTTCTTACATAAAACCTAATGACCAATTTGGAATGAAATGTGGCTGTCGCTGTGCAGGCGTGGTGCGGGCACTATGCTCAGGTATTGCTTGTGAAGCCATGCCAGCACGATGGTGAGCACGATATAGAGTAGAATCCACCAGTAGTCGGACGAGAGCAGTTCCTTCTGCTTCCAGAGCACAAATTTGAACATGGGCATTCGTGGCAATGACAGCACCACAAAGATGTGGGCCGAGAGCATTCCCATCCATGCCAGCGGTTTCATTATGTCGCGCTCAAGGAGTGCGCCCGCTCCCTCAACGCACTTGACAAACGCCACCGCTCCGGCAACCACCAGCACTGGTGCCCACAGCCATGCGTGGAAGTTGAGGTTGGCAACGGCAAGGCCAGGCAGCGCCACTATAGCGATTGCGGCAAGCAGCCATTTGCTCAATCGAGGCAAGCCATAACGCGCCGTCAGCACTCCCATGCACAGCGGCAACATTCCCACAAAGGCATTGTATCGCAAGTACACCAAGCGCTTGTCATGCCCCTCGCTAACAGCCATCACAGCCCACGCCACCACGATGAGCAGCACCGGCACGAGCCATCGCCACACACTGCCGCGCTTGTCGTGCCCGGGGTAAATGAGCAGGCGATAGATGACATATATTTCGAGCATTAGTCCAAAGAACCAGTAGGGTCCAGGCAACATTGCAGTGCCAGGATTCTCAAAGATGAAGTTGACAGTGAGCGATAGTTGGGCAGCGATCACGTTCCAGGGATGCATATCCGAGCCACACCACAGGACATAGACAATGAAACTAAGGATGTAGCCCAGTATCATGAGCCTGAAGAGTTTCAACCACTGATATCCCAGGAAGGGTAGTGCCTTGACGCGTGGTTCTCCAGCACGTTCATATTTCATCACCAGGCCATATCCGCTCAAGAACAGGAACAGTGGCACTCCGTAATGCCCAAAGAACGAGAAGAACTGAATGGGAGCAAACTGGTCGATGGCGCCTGTCCAGTAGTCCCACATCTTTGTGCTGTTTCCTGGGTGGAAATTAAACTCGTTCTCGGGATGTGCTCCACGAAGCCAGTGACAGAAGTTGTGGATGAAGATGCCCGTGATGGCAAGTCCGCGCAGCACGTCGCACTGGGTGCGAGAGATAAGTTGGTTGCCTTTGAGGAGTTTCATTGTAATGCTGTGTTGATTGCGTTTTGAAAAAACTACCACACGGCGATGCTGAGCCGTGTGGTAGTTCTTGTGTGTGAGTGGTTGCTAATGAGAACTTATCGTCACGACTGCTTGCTGGTGGCAGTGGTGTTCTCTTCGGCATGATGTTTCTTCTTGTTGCGCTTGCGGCGTTTCTTGTCGGCTTCGCTCTCGTAGTAGCCATACTGTGCTCCGCCGCCGTAGCCATAACCGTAGCCATAGCCGTAACCATATCCGTAGCCGTAGCCATAACCGTAATTCTTCTTGTCGACCTTGATGTCGTTGACAAGAATGGTGAGGTTCTTGATCTTCTTCTCATTGTTGGCCTTTTCGAGGTCGAACAGGTAGCTCTTGTCGACCATAGCGTCACGAATCACGTAGATGGTGAGGTCGGCATAGCGGTTGATGAGCGATGCATCGGCAATCATGCCAAATGGCACGGTATCGAGGATGATGTAGTCGTAACGATTCTTGAGCTCGGCAATGAGTTCTTTCAGGTGGTCACCCATGAGCAGTCCGGTGGGGTTGGGAGGAGTGGCACCCAGTGGAATAACGTCGAGATTGTTGTGAATGACATGCTTGGTGATAATGTCGTCGATATTGGTCACCTTGCCCGAGAGGAATGCGCTCACGCCCACGTTGGCATCGATGTCGACATATTCTGAGAAGCGGCCCTTGCGCAAGTCGAGGTCGACTACAGCCACCTTCTTGTCGACATGAGCATAGGTCAGAGCCAGGTTAAGCGCTACGAAGCTCTTTCCTTCGCCAGGACGTGTAGAGGTGAACTGCATCACTACGCCCTTGCCGTCTTTCTGCTCGGTAACGAAGTCGAGGTTGGCACGAATGATGCGTAGTGCCTCCGAGACGCGGTCGATCGAGTCTTCCGAGACAACAACCTCTTTGTTCTTGAACTTGTTGTGCTTGTTGGGAATCTCGCCAATGATGGGGATGTTGCAGTTCTCTTCCACATCGTGGCGACTGTGTATCTTGGTGTCGAGCGAGAGAATCCAGTAGATCAGGTAGAGGATGGCGGCAGGAATGAGCAAGCCAATGAGCAATCCTATTGCCAGTGCCCTTGAGGTGACTGGCGAAATGGGTGCTGGGCTACCCGATGCCTGCTCAATCACCTTGGCGTTAGGCTCGGTGATGGCAATCTGCAGGGCGTTCTCCTCACGCTTGTTGAGCAGGTAGAGGTAGAGTTGCTCCTTCACGTTTTGCTGGCGTCCCACCTCGGTGATGGCTTTCTCGTGGGCAGGCATCTGCTGGCGACCAGCCTGTGCGATGGCCGACTGTGCTTGCGCCTGCGACGACTTGGCACTGAGCTGCGAGATGTAGTTGTTGATAGCGCTCTGGATGCTTCCCTTCATGGTGGTGAGCTGGCTCTGGAGTTCCTGCATCACAGGGTTCTCGTCGGTAGAGGTGGCGGCAATCTTCTGGTAATTGAGCATTGCCTCGTTGTATTCCTTGATTTGGCTCTCGATGCCAGCGTTGGCAATTCCTGTGTTGCTGGGAATGAGCTGGTTGTTGCCGGTAGAGTTAAGGAAGTCGCGCACACCGCTTGCCAGGCTCAGCTGCAGACTTGCGTCCTGTGCATTGTCTTGGTAGCGAGCGCCCGACGATGGGTCGGCATAGACGGCATCGTTGGTGCTGGCGGTCTTGAGTTGTGCAATGCGGGAGTCCACACCGCTCAGGTCTTTAGAGATGGCATTGATGCGCTCGGCGATAAAGTTCTCGGTGTTGCGTGCCACGCGGTTCTTGTCGTCGATACCGTCTTGGTTGTAGGCAACGATAAGGGCGTTGAGCACGTCGAGGCTCAGCTCGTGGTTGTCGCAGGTGAGCGATAGCTTGAGCACATCGCTCGACTTGTCAACTGTCTCAACATTCAGGCTACCTATCAGGCGCCTTGCTGCACTGCGGGTCGTGAAGACGCGGGCAATGACAGTGTAGTCAACATACTGGAGGTTGAAAATCCTTGTCTTGGTAACAGCAACGGGGCCATGAGGTGTGCTCACCCTTGTGCCAAAGTGGCCTTTCTTCCACTTCTTGTTGCCGTCGACCATATATTCAAATTCGTTCTCGCCCTTGATGAGGATAGAGATGGAGAAGTTTCCTGTTATGTCTTTAAGAGGGGTGATTTGAACGGGTGAATTCTTGTAGATGTTGATGTCGCGCAAGTACACACGGCCATAGTATTGAATGTTCAGGCCCAAGTGGCTCACTACATCCTCCATGAGCTTGGTGGATTTGATCTTGTGAGTCTCGTTGGCAAGGTCGGTGGTTCCCACACGCATCATTCCCAGGTCGCCAAAGACCTGAGCCTGGCTACCTTGTTGCTTGCTTGTCTCGGTGGTGAGCATAATAAGGGCCGAAGAACTGTACATTTTGGGTTCCGATTTAGTCTTTAGCAAGGCAATGCAGGTGCAAATTATTGCCGAGATTACAAACCAGTACCAGTTCCTCATGCATGCTCTGAAGAATGCTTTGATGGGAATTGACGCTGTGAAGTTTTTCTTGCGGGCGTTGCTCCTGTTGTCTTGGGGCGATTCTTGGATAATCTCTTGCATATCTTTGTTTTTAGAGGTTTTGAAATTAACGTGCAAAGTTATAAATATTTTTTATATCTATCATTATTAATTAGAGAAAAAGTGCTCAAATAGCGAAAAGAAGCCGTTCTTGTTGTAATTATCAAAAAAAATTCCGAAATTTGCACTCTTTAATGTCGCTAATATTAATTTTATCATAAATCAACAATGAAAAAAGTATTTGTTACTATCCTTGCAGCACTGGCATGCCTTGTGGCAAGCGCCGTGCCTGCCATCCCTTACCCTCAGCAGGTAACACAGCCCAGCGGTGAGACGCTCACTGTGAGAATTATGGGCGACGAGTTCTATAACTACCTCACAACAGTTGATGGCTACACTATCGTGAAGAACGACCAGGGCTATTACACCTATGGCACACTGCTTAACGACGAGGTGGTGGCAAGTAAAATCATCGCTCGCGATGCCGGCAAGCGCTCGGCTAGCGACGTTGCATGGCTCGCTACAACTGGCAAGCGCCTGAAGTCGGCAAGCAAGGTTGCTGCAGGAATCAGGGCTCGCGCTCAGCGCGATGCGCTTCCTCACCTCAACCGCATCAACTATAGCAACTTCCATGGCCTGGTGATACTCATCAACTTCAAGGACTCGCACTTCACTCGCAGCGATGTGCAGGAGTTCTACTCCAACATGATCAACCAGGAGAATTACACTGGCTATACCAACGAGGATGGCACTACCAACCCCTATGGCCGCTGCACCGGTAGTGTGCGCGACTACTTCTATGACAACAGCAACGGCATTTTCTCGCCACAGTTTGACATAGTGGGTCCTTATGAGGTTTCCTACAATGTTAACCAGGGCAATAATAATGCCTACCAGATCTTCCTGAGTGCAGTTCAGAAGGCTAATGCCGATGTCGACTTCAGCCAGTATGACCTCGACAACAATGGCATTGTCGACCTCATCTACTTCATCTATGCCGACACCCCATCGAGTAGCGACCCCAGCAGTCCTAACCACATTTGGCCCCACCGCTCGGCGTTCTACACCTACACTAAGTATGACGGTAAGTACATTCGCGACTATGCCTGCTCGGCCGAGTACATCTACGGCAAGAGCAGTGGCATCTTCGACGGCATTGGCACCATCTGCCACGAGTTCAGCCACGTGCTGGGCTTGCCCGACCTCTATGACACTAATGAAGACGACGATGCAGCCAATGGTGAGGCACAGCACCCAGGAGAGTGGGACCTGATGGCAGGCGGCAACTACCAGAACAATGCCCGCACTCCAGTGGCCTACAGCCTCTATGACCGATATTCTACAGGCTTTGCCAACTATCAAATCATCACCGCCGAGGGCGACTACACTCTCAACCCCACCAGCACCACTGGTGAGGGCTATATCCTCAAGACTCCCACCCTCAAGGAAATGTTCCTCATTGACAATCGTCAGAACACTACCAAGTGGGATGCCTATGCTCCAGGGCATGGCATGACAATCGCGCGCATGGACTCTACCAATACCAGCGTGTGGAACAACAATGCTCCTAACGGCAATGCCACCCGTCTTTATTACGAGTTGCTCCGCGCCGGTGGCTCCACCACTTTCCAGTCGCCCACCGACCCCTTCCCCGGCACTCGTGGCGTGACAATGATTACCAACGACACTCAGGTGAACCTGAAAAACTACAGCGGCAGGCGCAACTCTTTCGTCCTCTACAACATTCGTGAGGAAGGCGATGTGGTGAAGTTCACTGTTAGGCAAGACGGCACCTTTGTGACCGCTGTCGAGGACTTCGAGCCCATGCCACCGAGCACCGCTCAAACGTCGACCAACGTGCAAGGCTCACTTGCCACTTGGACCTTTGCCAAGTGTAATGCCACCTCGCCCAGCGACACCACCTTGTGCAACGGCGACATAGCAATTGGCATGAAGAAGCCCAGCACCGCCACCATGACAAGCGATGTGGCCTACGACACCTATATGATTGCATTCGACTTCTACAACAGCACTAACGTGAACACCAACCTCCAGCTTTACATGTCGACCGACCAAGGTCAGACCTGGACTGCTCAGCCCAATGCTATGGGCAACACCACTGTGGTGGCAGGTCCCAAGATGAGAAGCACCCTGTGCTTCCCCATCGAAGTGCAGGTACCAGCACGTTATCGCGTGGCATGCACCTCGGGCTCTACCAGCCTGGCAGGTTATCTCGACGACTTTACCATCTATCACAACGGTGAGTTGTCGCCAGCCAAGCCTGGTGATGTGGATGGTGACGGTGTGGTTACCGCTGCCGACATCACAGCGCTTTACAGCGTTCTGCTCAACGGCGACAGCAGCCAGGTTGTTAACGGCGACCAAAATGGTGATGGTGTAATCACCTCGGGCGACGTGACCGAAGTCTACAACATCCTGCTGGGACAATAAGTCCAGCATCTCAGCCTAGGATAAAAACACAAAAATCCACCTCGTTGTGAGGTGGATTTTTTTCGTTAGTAGCCTTGTGCAGGATTACTGCTCTACACCAGCCAGGAATGTGCGGGAGATGATGGGGGTGGTGTAGGCGTAGGGGATGAAGTCGATGCTCGAAATGGGGCGGGTGATGAAGAAGTTTGCCACCTTGCCAGGAGCGATCGAGCCGTAGTCGCTGCTCAGTGCCATAGCTGCGGCGCCGTTGATGGTGGCGGCGTTGAAAGCCTCGGCAGGTTGCAGGCGCATCTTGATGCAGGCGAGCGATACCACAAACTTCATGTCGCCGCTCGGAGTGGAGCCGGGGTTGTAGTCGCTGGCAATAGCAACGGGCAAGCCGGCGGTTATCATCTTGCGGGCTGGAGCAAATGGCATGTTCAAGAAGAACGAGGTGCCGGGTAGGGCAGTGGGCATGGTGTCGCGACCGCGCATCATGGCGATGTCGTCGTCGGTCATGCTCTCGAGGTGGTCGACCGAGAGGGCATTGTGCTTCAAGGCAACCTCTACGCCTCCCGATGGAGCGAGCTCCTGGCCATGAATCTTGCCACGCATGCCGTGCTTGAGACCTGCCTCAAGAATGCGCGAGGTCTCCTCGGGGGTGAAGAACCCCTCGTCGCAGAACACGTCCACAAAGTTGGCGAGTCCCTCGGCAGCAACGGCAGGAATCATCTCGTTGACAACAAGGTCAACGTAGTCGGCCTGACGGCCGGCATACTCGCGACCCACGGCATGAGCGCCCAGGAAGGTCGACACCACGCGCAGGCGGGTGCTCTCCTGGATGCGGGCTATCACGCGCAGCATCTTGAGCTCGTCCTGGGTGTTGAGGCCGTAGCCGCTCTTTATCTCGATGGCTCCGGTGCCCTTGGCAATCACCTCGCGCACGCGCTCCATGGCCTGGTCGTAGAGTTGCTGCTCGCTCATGTGGTGCAAGCGGTCGGCGCTGTTGAGGATGCCGCCTCCGCGGCGGGCAATCTCGGCATAGCTCAGGCCGTTGATCTTGTCGACAAACTCTTGCTCTCGGCTGCCGGCATAGACAATGTGGGTGTGCGAGTCGCACCAGCTGGGCATCACTGTGCCACCGGCGGCGTCGACTGTCTCGTCAACATCGGTGGGGGCAGGGCGGTTGCCGGTGGAGTCAAACTCGGTGATGATGCCGTCTTCCACAAGCATCCAGGCATCGTTGATGGCGTCAAACTGAGCCATCTCCTCGCCACATCTTTTAAGCACACCCCCGCCGTCGATACCGGCGAGGGTGGCGATATTCTTAACTAAGAGTTTCATTTGCGCAGGAATTGTATTGCTTTCTCAATGAGAGGATACATAATCACGTCGTCGCCAATGAAGGGCACCTCCTTGCGGAAGTCTTCGTGCATCTTCATGATTACTGGCGAGGACTTCTTGGGGAAGCGGAACTCCAGTGCCTGAGCGGCGTTGAAAAGCTCGATGGCAAGCACGCGCTCGGTGTTGAGAACCACCTTGTAGAGCTTGATGGCGGCATTGGCGCCCATGCTCACGTGGTCTTCCTGATCCTGGCACGAGGGGATGCTGTCGAGGCTCGAGGGAGCGGCAAGCGACTTGTTGAGGCTTACAACGCTGGCTGCGGTGTACTGGGTAATCATGAAACCGCTGTTAAGGCCTGGATTGGCAACGAGGAAGCTGGGCAGGCCACGAGTGCCGGAGACGAGGCGGTAGATGCGGCGTTCGCTGATGTTGGCGAGTTCGCTCAGCGCGATAGCGAGGAAGTCCATGGGCATGGCAATGGGCTCGCCATGGAAGTTGCCGGCGCTGATGATGAGGTCGTCATCGGGGCAAACGGTGGGGTTGTCGGTAGCGCTGTTGATCTCGGTGTCGATAACGCTCTTCACATAGCGGATGGTGTCCTTAACGGTGCCGTGAACTTGTGGCACGCAGCGGAAGGAGTAGGGATCCTGCACATGCACTTTGGGCTGCTTGATGAGTTCGCTGCCGGTGAGCAGCTCTTTCATGTGGGCAGCAGTCTCGAGCTGGCCCTTGTGGGGACGCACCAGGTGCACTGCCTCGGTGAAAGGCTCGATGCGACCGTCGTAGGCGTCGAGCGACATGGCGGCAATCTTGTCGGCCCAGTCGCTCAGGCGCTCGGCCTGAAGCAGCGACCACACGGCAAAGGAGCTCATGTTCTGAGTGCCATTAAGCAGTGCGAGACCTTCCTTGCTGGCGAGTTCGATAGGTTCCCAGCCTTTGAGTTTTAGCAGCTCGGCTGCTGGCATCACCTTGCCTTCATATTCCACCTCGCCCAGGCCCACCAGTGGCAGGCTCATGTGAGCCAGTGGCACGAGGTCGCCCGAGGCACCCAGGGAGCCCTGGCGGTATACCACGGGAATCACGCCCTCGTTGAAGAAGTCGATGAGGCGTTCCACGGTGTCGAGCTTGCTGCCCGAGTAGCCGTAGCTCAGCGATTGAATCTTCAGGAGCAGCATGATGCGCACGATCTCGTTGGGCACACGCTCGCCCACGCCGCAGGCATGCGACATCATCAGGTTGATTTGCAGTTGCGACAGCTGGTCCTTGCTCACCTTCACGTTGCACAGTGAGCCAAAGCCAGTGGTCACGCCATAGACGGGAACATCGCTGGCAGCGATTTGTTCGTCAAGATACTTGCGGCAACGCTGGATGCGAGCCTTAGCGTCGTCGCTCAATGCCAGTTTTATACCTTTCTCAATAATTTCGCCCACACGCTCAATAGAGAGGTGCTCGGCGCTAATGTAATGTGTCATGTGATTGGTTTTGTTTATGCTAATAGTTGTTTTATTATATTTTGCCCGCAAAGGTACACATAAATCGCCACATAAAGAAAAATGTTTCTCAGTTTTTTAGACTTTGTTGCTGCAACAGTCTAAACTTCACCAAATGTGGGTACTATTACCTGTAAGGACAAATATCACTCAATTATAGACTCAATCCCAAGGTCATTAGGTGATGGGGTGTTGATTATTATTGGTTAATGTCATAGCTTCATTGTTGTTGGCTTTTTACAGTCAATAGTTGCTCGCTATAGCACGCATTTTATGTGTTGACATAAATCCTGTTGACCTAATTGTGATAAAAAAACTCTCTTTTTGTTTAGAAAGTAATTTTTTTTCTCTATTTTTGCACTATAATAATTGAAACAATAAATACTATGCCAGAGATTAGCCGCTTTTTTGGAATTATTATCAGCTTGTATTGGCGTGATCACAATCCGCCTCACATTCATTTCTCTTATGGTGACTATGAGTGCAGCATTAGTGTGCTTGATCGTGTGGTAGATGGCAAAGCCCCTGCTAAAGTGATTTCTAAGGTTAATGAATGGATTGATTTGCATGAGAATGAAATTCTTACTCTTTGGGAGAAGGCTCAGAAAGGAGAGAAAATAGGCAAAATAGAGCCATTAAAATAGAAAGGAGGTAATAGCTATGTTGAGAATTGTTGACGTGGATTACGTGCGGAATTATGAATTGTTGCTCACTTTTAATGATGGTGTGCGCAAACTCGTAGACCTGAAGCCATATCTTACAGGAGAAGTGTTTGGGCCACTTCTTGATAATGATTTGTTCATACAGTACGGACTTACAAGAAATACTATTGAGTGGGCTAATGGCGCTGATTTAGCACCGGAATTCCTTTATGGCATTGGTAAAAATGCATAATACTAAATTGTGAAATTATATTCCTTTAGCCAGTCTCAGTTACCGTGATAATAAACAGCCTCGCCATGATGTCACGGCGAGGCTGTTGTTATTCATATTTTGTGATTAGTCCTCTAGGAGGGCGTCGTCGACGAGGTTAGGCATTGTTACCTGGAGGCCTGGAGTGCGCTCCATCTCGCGGCGGATGGCGTCCATTGAGCCATTGTTGCGCGCCCATGAG
>ONIY01000009.1 GCA_900318065.1 uncultured Prevotellaceae bacterium | reverse complement strand
ATCCTGGGCACGACAACACACAAGACTCATTATCAAAAACAGGGAGAGAAGGCTCTTTTTCATAATAGCAATCACATAAGAAGGTTATATTATTAGTTATTTTATAAACACCAAATGTTGAGAAATACTGCATGAAGAGCAGAGACTTTAACAAACATTAACAAATAGACGTCGCACTATTTCAATTATGAGAAGTGGAACAGCTAATTTAACGTGAGTTCGACGAATTTACTATTTGATAATCACTGCGTTAGCAACTCCCCCTCTAAGATAGAGGGGGGAGGGGGGGAGTATGATATACTCAAGGAATTACAATTTCGCAATTGCCATACCCCTGTGGGTCACTTCGTGACAGCTCCCCTAGCTTAGGGGAGCAGCTGAAACACAGCAAGTTATTTTCGTCGAACTCACATTAATCTAAAGCAGCACAATGATGTGTAGTAATAAAAATGATGCAAAGCTGCACCCTATGGCGTCGAAAAGCCTTGCATCATTATACTCCGCTCTTTGTACTTTGTACTTAGTACTACTTTGTACCTCGTCCTTTGTACTTTGTACTTCGTCCTTAGTACTTTATACTTTATTAGTGGTTAATCAGGTATTGTGAGCTTATTGACTCGTGGTCGTTGATGCGCTGGATTGTCTCGGCGATGAGCCCTGCCACCGATACCCTCTTTACCTTCTCGCTGCGGCTGGTGTCGTAGTTGATAGAGTCGGAAATCACCACCTCGACGAGCGGGCTTTTGTTGATGCGCTCGGTAGCTGGGTCGCTCATCACGCCATGCGACGCGATTGCCCTCACCGACTTAGCTCCATTCTTCATCATCACCTCGGCAGCAGTGCAAATTGTTCCGGCGGTGTCAATCATATCGTCGACGAGAATCACATTCTTGTCCTTCACGTCGCCAATGATAGTCATCTTCTCAACCACATTGGCACGTGCACGCTGCTTGTGGCACAACGCCATGGGCACCTTGTAGTGCTTGGCATACTCCAGCACACGCTTAGCGCCGCCCACGTCGGGCGAAGCAAATACCATGTCTTTGAGCTTGAGGCTGTCGATGTAAGGCACAAATACCGAGGAGGCATAGAGGTGGTTGAGCGGCAGGTTGAAGAAGCCTTGAATCTGGTCGGCATGAAGGTCCATTGTGATGATGCTGTCTACACCAGCACTGGTGAGCATACCAGCCACCAGCTTAGCTGCTATCGACACACGCGGCCTGTCCTTGCGGTCTTGCCTTGCCCATCCAAAATAGGGGATCACCGCAGTTACCGACTTAGCCGAGGCTCTTTTAGCCGCGTCGATCATGAGCAAGAGTTCCATCAGGTTATCGGTGGGCGGGAACATTGACTGGACAAGATAAATCTCATCGCCTCGCACCGACTCTTCATACGACACCTGAAACTCCCCGTCGGCAAACTCGTTGACTTGCAATTTACCAACTTCAACACCAAGTTTCTTAGCTATCTCAGTAGTTAGATATTTAGAATATCTACCCGAAAAAATTTTGAATGGTTTTTTGCTCATAATAACGAAGGTCTAAAATCTTAGTGCAAAAGTAATATATTATTTTATTAAATCCTATACAAAAAATAATTTTTTTTCTAATTTAAGTTTCTATTGTAACGATGAGTATAGTTAAACAGCTGTGTGTCAATTCCCCCTCTAATTAGAGGGGGAGCTTATCGCCTAATATTGAAATCTTTTGATGTATATATAATCACTTCAGAAACTTGAGTTTCTAATCTTTTCTATTGAGTTTGATAATCACGGCATTGCGTGCTGGCACGACAAAAGTGGCTGGCTCGCTTGGCACGACATTGAGCGACATCTCGCTGCCCGAGAGCAACTCCTTGCAACGATAGGTGCCCGATTCCATGCCCATCACCTGGAAAGCATGCTGGGGCGTGTTGAGATGGACTGTCTCATCTAGGTCGTTGAAGTTGGCAACAATGAGCAATCGCTCGCCTTCACAGTGACGATAATAGGCATAGACCTTGTCGCAGTTGAGCGAATCGCCGTTCACATACATCAGGTCATAGAACTCACCCTGCGCGATAGCCTTCTCGCTGTTGCACAGCCTGAGCAGTTTCTTGTAGAAGCGACGCAACTGTCGCTCCTCGCTGGTGAGCCGCGCAGTGTCGCACTTGCCGCCGTTGTACCAGCGTCGCAAGGTGTCGACGCTCCAGTAGTCGAAGATGGTGGTGCGTCCGTCACGACCGCTAAATCCCTCGGCATCGCGCGCTGGCTCGCCAAGTTCCTGGCCGTGATAAACCATAAACGGCGCCCTCGACATGGTAGTTGCCACCACCAGTGCAGGCAGTGCGCGAGTGGCGTCGCCGGCAAACTCACTGGATGCGATGCGCTGCTCGTCGTGATTCTCGAGGAAGTTGAGCATGTGGTCGCCAATTCCCTCCACCGCCTGCCAGCAGCCAGTTATCGCAGCTGCGCGAGCGTTGCCGGTGACCACTGCCCGCAGAGTGTCGTAGAGCGACACCTTGTCGTAGAGATAGTCGAAATGCCCATTGAAGATATAGTCGCGATAGATGCCCACGTCGTAAAGCTCGGCAATGAAAATCAGTTCTGGGAATTGCTCCTTGACCTGCGGAATCACCCAGTTCCAGAACTCCACCGGCACCATGTGCACCATGTCGCAGCGGAAGCCGTCCACCCCCATTTGCGCCCAGTAGAGCAAGATGTCGCGCATCTTGTGCCACGTGGACGGGATGGGCGAGAAATGGCGCTGACCAGTGGCGTAGTCAATACCATAGTTCAACTTCACCGTCTCATACCAGTCGTTAACCCCGGGATAAGGGTGGAAACAGTCGTTGCCCGTTGCCATGGCCGGCTTCTCGTAATAGAACTCATCGCCTTTCCCCAAGTTGATTGACGGAGCAAACTGCTGCCCAGGCATGTAGTAAAAATTATTCATGGGCGAGAATGCAATGTTCTTGTTGTCGGTCGCTCCCAGGTCCTCAACGTTCTCGGGCTTGGCGATGCTGTGATACTGGCGCGCAACGTGATTAGGCACAAAGTCGATTATCACCTTCATGCCAGCCTCGTGGGTTCGTGCCACCAGCCTCTGGAACTCACCAATGCGATTCTTCACCCTGACAGCGATGTCGGGGTCGATATCGTAATAGTCGGTAATGGCATAGGGCGAGCCAGCATTTCCCTTCACGATATAAGGGTTGCAGCTGGGGATGCCACTGTATTGAGTCTTAAGCGCATGCCTTATCACTCCTGTGTACCAAACATGAGTGATGCCCATGTCGCGAATCTTGTTGAGCACCGCCGTGGTGATATCGTTCATCTTGCCGCAGCCGTTCTGGCGCTTGCTGCCGTTAACCACACAATGGTCGCAAGAGTTGGTAAACAAGCGTGGAAGCAGTTGATAGATAATCGTTTTCTTGTTATTCATTGGGTCAAAACCTTTACCAAGTGGGAGTTCTTAAGAATTTTCATAGTCTCGAAATAGCCCTTTTGAGCAATCTTAGTGGCAGCCTTAGTGTCGAAGGTGCTGTAATTTTGTATCGACAGAATGTCGACCAGCAAGTCGCACAGCTGCTTGTCGGCATTCACATTCTTCATTGTCATAATCTTATAGGTGCGATAGGCAAGCGAGCGCACATTCATCTTGATGGGGCCCAGGCGCGAGGGACTCACGTTGATGCCTATCACCTTGTTGCACAGCGGTCTCAGGTAGTAGGAAGGCAGGTTGTGCAGCACTCCCCCATCGACATAATAGGTGCCATCAATCTTCACTGGCTTGAACACCAGCGGAATGCTGCAAGATGCCGCTACACGCTCGGCAATGTTGCCTGTGGTGAACGGCATCTCATGCTGCTGCTCAATGTCGGTAGCAGCGATAATCGTGGGTATCGCGAGTTGCTCAATGTTCTCGACAGGAAGATTCTTAGCCAAGAACCTGCGGAACTTGTCGAGTTTCAAGAAACCACTCTTAGAGATATCAACCTGCAGGAACGAATTCATGTCGACCTGACTGAAGAGTTCAAAAATCTCATCGGGCGACAGGCCTGCGGCATAGAAGCTTGTGACAATGCTTCCCGCACTCACTCCAGCAATAATGTCGGGCTTGATGCCCACATCCTCGAGAGCACGCAAGGCTCCAATGTGGGCAAAACCACGCACTCCCCCTCCACTGAGGGCAAGGCCAATGTTGTATTTTTTCTCAGCCATAAAACTCAATTAATAACCTTATTCCATTTCTCAATCTCACACTCCAGCTCACGCACATTGATGAACGTGCCGGCGCGATACACCTCCTTGCCGTTGACAAAGAGCAGCACCGTGGGCGCTGTTGCCACCAGGAACTCCCCCGTGACCTGCGGCACCACATGAAGTTCGACCCGTGCCGCGCACAACTCGCTAAAACGCTGCGTAGCCTGCTCCACCTTGCCGAGCATCACCGAGCACAGCCCACAATCGGGCGCTTGAATGTAGAGCAGACAAAGCTGCTGGTTTTCAGCCAGTTGCTTCAACTGCTCTATATCGTTTACAAGATTCATTGCGCCAAGCTATTGAGCGAAGAACTTCTCGCCCATTTCGGTCATGATAGTGGGGATGTCGATTGACTGCGGACAGTGCCCCGTGCAAGAGCCACACGAGAGACACTCCGATGGTGGACTTGTCGACTCCACTGCATCCAGCTGTGGCTTCAATCCCCAGTCGCCGTCGACCTTATATTTATTGTAAAGCCTCAGATACTCAGGAATGTTGATGCCCATGGGACAGTCGTCGCAGCAATAGCGGCACGCGGTGCATGGCACCTGCATCTGGTCCTTGAACATGTCCATTGCCTGGAAGAGCAGGTCGCGGTCGGCACTGGTGAAGTCCTGGTCGTCGTCGAAGGTGCGCAGATTGTCCTCCACCTGCTCCATAGTGCTCATGCCGCTGAGAATCGTCTGCACCTGCGGCAGCGATTGCACAAACCTGAACATCCATGAAGCCATCGACCAGTCGGGGTGAGCCCCGCGCAAGAGCGCCTCGGCCTCGGGCGTGAGCCTGGCGAGCCTGCCACCGCGCACGGGTTCCATCACCATGATGGGGATGTTGTGCTGCTCAAGCACCTCATACTCCTGGCGCGTGTGAGAATAGAGCCAGTCGAAGCAGTTGAGCTGAAGTTGTGCAAACTCCCAGTCATATTGCTCCACAAACCACTTGAGCGCCTCCACGCTCGAGTGGCATGAGAATCCCAGGTGCTTGATGCGTCCCTGGCGCTTTTGCTCAATAAAATAGGCCACACTGCCGTCGTCGACATAGGGGTGAATAGTCGAGTCGGTGATGCTGTGAATCAGGTAGAAGTCGATATAACTGGTTTTCAGTTTCTTGAGCTGAGTTTCAAACACATGGCGGTAATCGGGGTTAAACCCAATGTTGAACTTCGTGGCAAGATAGAAGCTGTCGCGCGGGTACTGCGGCAGCACCTCGCCCAGAAACGTCTCGCTGTCCTCGCCATGATACATCCATGCCGTGTCGTAGTAGTTCACTCCGCCACGCATCGCCCTGTCGATCATCGCACTCGCCTTCTCGCGGTTGATGCGCCCGTTTTTCTCGGGCAACCGCATGTTGCCAAATCCCAGCCTCGAGAGGCTGATGTCTTGAAACTGCTTGTATTTCATTTCCTCAACAGATAGCGCAACACAAGATATCCACCCACAATCTGGATCAAGCAACCAGGCCAGCCAAGAACGATGTCTTGCGAAGCCTTCTCGATAGAGCCAGTCATAGCCCACTCGGCGAGCGAGCCAATCAGTTGATAAGCGATAACCGCCAGTGCCACAGTGAGAAGAGTCACCTTGCTGGTTTTGCGGGCAATCCAGGCAGCAGCAACAGCCAGAGTCACACTCTTGATGAGGATGATGGGCAATGCGGCAGCAGGAGGCATGCCAAACAAGGCACTATTGACCAGCGGCGAGAGCACAGCAGTGGTCAACCCCACGGTAAAGCCATATTTATAGGCAGCCACAAGGGTGAAAAAATAGATGGGCAGGAAGATGAGCCCACCCTGTGGCATTAAATGGCACAACTGCGGCAGAGCAATATTGCCCACAATAAATGCGGCAGCAATGAGATAGGTTTTTAACTGGCTGTAACTGAGCTGGTACAGCGCAACATTTTGTGCTGAAGATTTCATGATGTAATAATATTTTTACTGATTAAAAATTCTTTTATTCTCTCAAACGCCACTGCCGGGTCGTCGACATCGATAGTCAGGTTCTCGACAGGGCATGTGCCGGTGCCGTCACGATTGATGATATTGGGCACCTGCTTGCCACAGTCGACCTCGACACCCGCCTTGTGAAGCACATCAACGGCAGGAGTGCTGATGATTCCCGCATAGACCCGTTTCACCTTGCCCAAGACCATCAGCAAAGCCGCTCCACGGCCTATCACACGGTCGCACACAAAGGCCCCCTCGAGCGCATGGGGCCTGGCAGCCACAAGGCAGTAAAGGTCCTTCACCCCTGGATTGCGAAATTCAATCACCTCGCCCGCAGCGGTGTGCACCACTCCCCTAACGCTATCGTCCTTCAGGTATTTATCGAGAGTATTCATGAGCCGTAAAGTAAAATATGGGTGTAAAATTACGAATAAATAGTCATTAAAAAAAATCCTTATCACTATTTTTTCAACCACCACCCTAAAAACGCCACAAAGATGTTCATTTTCAACAAATTTATTGCCGTTTTGGGAATAAAGAGCCGTTAAGAGCCGATTTTAAAGAAATTTCACCCATTAAACTTTGCCATATCGCTGATTTTTTGCAATTTTGCAAATTGTTTTGAAATAACGAAAATAATTAGACATGAGAATAACAATAGAGCAACTGGCGAAACTCGTTAACGGAACCGTTGAGGGCGACAGCAATGCTTATATCAATAATTATTCCAAGATAGAAGAAGCAACCGAGGGTTGCCTCACTTTTCTTGCAAATCCCAAATACACACATTACATCTATACAACTCATGCCACAGCAGTTCTAGTGCGTCGCGACTTCGTGCCAGAGCATGAAATACAAGCCACACTGATAAGAGTTGACGACCCCTACGAGACCCTTGCCCAACTGCTCAACCATGTGAGCCAGATGATGATACCTGCCAAGCAAGGCATTGAGCAGCCCTGCCATCTGGGCAGTGAAGTTCCCAACGACATCTATGTGGGAGCATTTGCCTACGTGGGCGAGAACGTGACACTGGGCAAGAACGTGAAGATCTATCCCCAGGTCTACGTGGGCGACAACGTGACACTGGGCGACGACGTGATACTGTATCCCGGCGTGAAGGTTTATCACGGCTGCAAGATAGGAAACCGCTGCATTGTTCAGGCAGGCGCAGTGATTGGCGCCGACGGCTTTGGCTTTGCTCCTAAACCCGATGGCACCTACGAGAAGATATCGCAGATAGGCATCGTGATACTTGAAGACGATGTTGAGATAGGTGCCAACACCACCATCGACCGTGCCACCATGGGCGCTACCGTTGTGAAGAAAGGCGTAAAGCTCGACAACCTCATCCAGGTTGCCCACAATGTGGAGATAGGCGAGTCGACAGTGATGGCAGCTCAGGTGGGAATTGCCGGTTCCACCAAGATAGGCAAGCACAACATGGTGGGAGGCCAGGTGGGCTTTGCCGGCCACATCACCGTGGGCGACAACAACGGCTTTGGTGCCCAGTCGGGCGTGCCCAACAGTGTGGGCAGCAACCAGCGCGTGATAGGTTCTCCTGCTATCAACGCCCTTGACTTTGCAAGAAACCAAGTGTACTTGAAACGCGTCCCACAGCTGGCACAAGACATCAAGCAACTAAAGAAAATAGTTGACGAGATAAAGAACGAAAAACAATAATACACACTTATAAATAATGAAACAACTAACTCTAAAAGGTGAATTCTCGGTTCATGGGAAAGGACTTCACAGCGGTGTGCAAGTAAACGCCACCTTCAAACCTGCCCCCGAGAACACAGGCTTCATTTTCAAAAGAATTGACTTAGAAGGCTGCCCCACTATTGAGGCACTTGCCGAGAATGTAGTAGCCACCAACCGCGGTACCGTGCTTGGCTGCAAAACACATAAAGACGTAAAAATAGGCACTATCGAGCATGCCATGGCAGCTCTCTATGCGGCAGGCATCGACAATTGCATCATCGAGGTGGATGGCGCCGAGCTTCCCATCCTTGACGGCAGCGCCATTGAATACAGCACCAAGATTGAAGAGGTGGGGCTTGCTAAGCAAAACGCCGACAAAGAGTTCTATGTTGTGAAACAACGCATCAAGGTTGTTGACGAGGCCACCGGGTCGTCGCTCATCGTTCTTCCCGACGATGACTTCTCTATCGACACAATGGTAGAATATGACTCCAATGTGCTTAACAACCAGTTCGCCTCCCTGACATCACTGAGCAACTTTAAAGACGAGATAGCTGGCAGCCGCACTTTTGTCTTCGTTAGAGAGATTCTGCCCCTCGTGCAGAACAACCTCATCAAGGGTGGTGACCTGGACAATGCCATCGTCATCTACGACCAGGAGATGCCCCAGGAAGAGCTCGACAAGATTGCCGACGTGGTGGGTGTTCAGCACACCAATGCCAGCAAGCTGGGCTATATCAACCACAAACCCCTCACCCATCCCAACGAGCCCGCCCGCCACAAGCTGCTTGATGTGCTGGGCGACTTGGCGCTCATTGGCAGGCCATTGAAGGGCAGGATTATAGCCACCCGTCCCGGCCACACCATCAACACCCGGCTCTCTAACCAAATTCGCAAGGAGTTGAGATATCAGAACGTTCAGGCTCCCATGTATGACCCCAACGTTCCACCCATTATGGACATCAACCGCATCAGGGAGCTGCTGCCCCATCGCTATCCCATGCAGCTCGTTGACAAGGTGATAGAGACAGGCGACAACTACATCGTGGGCGTGAAGAACGTTACCAGCAACGAGCCATTCTTCCAGGGCCACTTCCCCCAGGAGCCCGTGATGCCTGGCGTGCTTCAGATTGAAGCCATGGCACAGGTGGGCGGCCTGCTGGTGCTCAGCGGTGTAGACGAGCCCGAGCGTTACTCCACCTATTTCCTGAAGATCGACAACGTGAAGTTCCGCCAGAAGGTTGTTCCTGGCGACACCCTGCTCTTCCATGTCTCGTTCATGACCCCGATGCGCCGTGGTTGCGCCGTGATGAAGGGTTATGCCTTTGTGGGCGAGAAGATTGTGAGCGAGGTAGAGTTTATGGCGCAAATCATTAAGAACAAGTAAAACAATTGAACACGATGAATATTTCCCCACTCGCATGCGTGAGCGAGAACGCATTGATAGGCAAGGACGTGAAGATAGGTCCCTTTGTCACCATCGACGAGAATGTAGTGATAGGCGACGGCACAATTATCGACAGTAATGCCGTGATCCACTCTGGAGCAAGAATAGGCAACAACTGCCACATCCACTCGGGAGCAGTAGTGAGCGACATTCCCCAAGACCTCAAGTTCAAGGGCGAAGACAGCGTCGCTATCATTGGCGACAACACCAGCATCCGTGAGTTTGTGACCATTCACCGAGGTACTGCCTCAAAGGGAAAGACAGTAATTGGCGACAACTGCCTGATTATGGCCTATTGCCATGTGGCTCACGACTGCGAGCTGGGCAACAATGTGATCATGTCTAACCAGGTGCAGCTGGCTGGCGAGGTGGTTGTTGGTGATTATGCTGTGCTGGGCGGTGGCGCACTGGTTCACCAGTTCACCCACATAGGCAAGCACGTGATGCTGCAAGGTGGTTCACTTGTCAACAAGGACCTTCCCCCCTACATCATGGCAGGCCGCTACCCTATCTCTTATGAGGGTGTTAACTCGGTGGGTCTTCATCGCCGTGGTTTCACCGAGGAGCAGATCACCAAGATTCAGAAGGTGTACCGCGTGCTTTACCTCTCTCGTCTTAACAACACCGAGGCGCTTGCCAAGGTCATAGCCGAGATTCCTCAATCGCCCGAGCGCGACGAGATTGTCAACTTCGTGAAAGCCTCAAAACGCGGCATCGTGAGGATGGGGATTTAAGGACGAAGGACGAAGGACAAAGGACGAAGGACGAGAAGGCTAGACAAAGTCTAACCACAGGGGACCAAAGGTCTATAATAATTAAGGAGTAAAGGCTGGGCTTTTACTCCTTGTTGTTTATTATAATATTTGTTTCTCATAACTGTTGTTTCTCATAGCTGGTCGAGCTTGTTGCTGCCGGTGACGTAGTAGATGCGGCTCAGGATTTTCTTCAGGTCTTCGTGCCGCGGCATCAATTTATAGGCTTTCTCGAGATAAGGCAACGCCTCGTCATATAGCGTGCGCGCCTGTGGCGACCTGTGGTCGTTGTCTTTTATCGCCTTGCTGTAGAGGGCATTCCCCAGGTCAAATAGCGCCATGGCATAGTCGGGGTTCAGCTGCACTGCCTTGCGATAGAAAGGAATAGCGGCGTCAAGTCCCTGCTGCGTGTCGAAGAGGCGACCTTTCAGGTCGTAATACTCGGCAACGGTGGAGTCGCTCTTAATCACCTCATCGAGCAGGTCGTTGGCCTCCTGATAGTTCTTGGTCTTGAGGTAATGGTTTATCAATATTCTCACATATCGTGGATCCTTGGCACCCAGGCGGTCGTGTGCCTCATGTGCCACACTCACCAGGTAGATGGTGTCGCGCTGCTTTATCAGTGCGTCGATCCAGGCATCGTAGAGCGCTTTCTTCTGGTATCCCAGGTTTCGTGCCTTGGCAAGCTGCTCAACGGCGTCGTCATAGCGCTTGTCCTGATAGGCAGCCAGTCCCTGGAAGAAGCGGTTGTAACCCACTATTGAGTCGGGTTCCTCCTTGTTGCGTTTCTTTGCCCAGTCACTCTTGGCAATGTCGCAATATATGTCCCAAGCCCTGTAGGCACTCGCCCAATCTCCAGCCAGGTAAAAGTCGCCAGCGACAGCGCTGTAGTCGACCAGGCGCTCCACTATCCTGGTGGCAATGTCTTGCGAGAACTTCGTCTTTACTCTGGGGCGACCAGTTTTCTTGTCGATTTTGGGATTCCCTTTCTTGTCGGTTACAACGACCGTGTCTTTCGAGAGAGCGACCTGGAACTTGTCGTAGCCATCGATGAGCGCCAGCCCTGCCTCGGTAGAGTTGAACTTCTCGCCCAGCGCCTTGTTGTTCATCATCTTGTCGTAGATCGAATACTGGATTTTGCCAGCTATCCACCAGGGCTCGCTCTTGTCTTTAGTCTCGTCGTTTTCCAGTGTCTTTGAGATTTTCTTCAACGAGCTCTTGTAATTATCAATCGTGAGCGTCATAGCGCTGATTTCCTTTTTCACCTCGTTGACAAGCCGTTGCTGAGCAGTCATCACAGCACAACCACCCAGTACAAGCATTAACACCAGAATCGCTTTTCTCATATCATTTTAAAATGCTGTGCACGGCATCACACAGAATGCCATGCACAGCGTTCAGTATTTCAAATAATGATTAATTATTTACTAGCACCCAACAACTCAAGCTTGTACTCAATGTCGTCGATGAAGCGCTTGATTTGAGTGTTAGAATTTTGAGTGTCAAGTTCTTGAGCCTTCTTGAACAAAGGCAAAGCCTCGTTGTAGAGGGGAACCAACTTGGGCTTGAGGTCGGCATTGGTAGCAGTGGGGTTAGCCTCGATCACTTTCTCGGCCTTCTCATAGATTACACGGCCCAGGTCGAAGAAACCATTGCCAAAAGTTGGGTCAACCTGAGTAGCAGCCTTGTAGAACGACTCGGCAGCCAGGATGCCATCCTTTTGCTCAACGATGTAACCCTTCATGTCGTGGAAGAGGCCCACGTTGGGATAGGCTGCCAGCACATTGTCGATGCAAGCGGTAGCCTCATCAAACTTCTTGGCGTCGCAGAACTCTTGGATCACATTGGCAAGGCTCGAGTTGCGGAAGTCGGCAACCTGATTGTCGGTATAACCAAGCTTCATAGCGTTGGCAAATGCAGTGAAGGCACCAATGTAGTCCTTAACTTGATAGGCCGAATAACCCTCAAAGAAAGCCACCTCGCTCAGTGTCTCGGGCTTAGCCTGCACCTTTGCGCCAATGGGCGAATTCATAACAGTGTTATAGAAGCGGAAAGCCTTCAATGCAGCAGCATAATCGTTGGCCTGGATATAGGTGTTACCCACGTTGATAATATCGTTGACATGACCAGTCAACATGGGCACGATATCCTTCGAGAATTTAGTTTTGAACTTTTGCGCACCAGTTTTCTTGTCAATCTTTGGAGTTCCGTCCTTGTTGACCTCAAATACTGTGTCGAGCGCAAGAGCCTTCTGCAACTGCTCATATCCACCAATGAGCAAGGTAGCCCTCTCGGCTGCTGTTGGGTCGGCAGCATCGGGGTTCTGTTGCTGAGCGATGAAATACTCTCCAATGAGTTTGTCATATCGGTCAAACTGGGCCTTACCAGCCTTGAAGAGTTCCTCGGCGGTTTGTGCTTTGGCACCCATCACCATGAGTGATGCGCAAGCCACTAAAAAGAAAAACTTTTTCATAATTCTAAAAATTTATAGTTAACAATATAATTTATAAACGAGTTAAGAAATCAATTATTATTCGTCGCTGGCCTCATTGCCAGTTTCGTTTTCTTGGTCATAAGACTGCGAATCGCCGTTTTCGTTTAATTCAGAGTCCTGAATATTTTCATTTTCGGCGTCGGCATCAAAGTTGAGATCCTGCTGCAGCCCCTCACCCTCGGGGATATACTCCTCGATCTTCTCGGGGTCGGTGTCGACCTTGCAAACCGAAGCAATCTCATCGTTCTTCTTCTCGAGGTTGATGAGTCGCACACCTTGAGTAGCGCGTCCCTGCACCCTGAGGTCGGCCACCTTGAGACGGATGGTGATTCCCGACTTGTTGATGATGACGATGTCGTTGCTATCGTTTACATTGCGTATTGCAATAAGCTTGCCAGTTTTCTCGGTGATGTTGATGGTCTTCACGCCCTTGGCACCGCGGTTGGTCACGCGATAGTCGTCGAGCTTAGAGCGCTTGCCCATGCCTTGCTCTGAGAGCACGAGCACATCGTCCTGAGCGCTGGAGCGCATGCAAATCATGCCCACTACAGCGTCGTCGCCACCATCAAGACTCATACCCTTGACGCCAGTGGCAGTGCGTCCCATGGCGCGCACCTTGGTCTCGGGGAAGCGGATGGCGCGTCCATTGCGGTTGGCGAGAACAATCTCGCTGTCGCCCTCGGTGAGCACTGCTCCAATGAGCTGGTCGTCCTCGCGAATGTTAAGAGCGTTCACGCCATTGGCACGTGGACGCGAGAACTCCGAGAGGCGAGTGCGCTTCACGATACCATTCTTGGTTCCAAAGACGATATAATGGTTCTGGTTATACTCAGGATCTTTGAGCTTGGTAGCGCGAATGAAGGCATAGATGCGGTTCTCGGGTCCCAGGTTGAGTAGGTTCTGGATTGCGCGTCCCTTGGAGTTCTTGGCGCCCTCGGGGATCTCAAACACGCGCAGCCAGTAGCAGCGTCCCAGTGCAGTGAAGAACAGCATGTAGTTGTGGTTGGTTGCCTCGTAGATATACTCAATGAAGTCCTCATCGCGTGTAGCGCTACCCTTTGCTCCCACTCCACCGCGGTTTTGAGTGCGGTACTCGCTCAGTGGCGTGCGCTTGATGTAGCCAAAGTGAGAGATGGTGATAATCATTGGGTCGTCGGCATAGAAGTCCTCGGCGTTCATTTCCTCGGCCGAGTACTCTATTTGAGTGCGGCGCTCGTCACCAAACTTGTCGCGCACCTCGATGAGTTCGTCCTCAATTACCTTGCGGCACACGTCGGGATTGGTGAGGATGTCCTCCAGGTGCTGAATGGTCTTCAACAACTCCTCCATCTCGGCATGGAGCTTGTCCTGCTCGAGATTGGTGAGCTGACGCAGACGCATCTCAACGATGGCGCGGGTTTGTATCTCGTCGAGGTTGAAGCGCTCACCCAAGCGCTGACGCGCCTCGTCGGTAGTCTTGCTGCTGCGGATGATTTGGATAACCTCGTCGATATTGTCGCTTGCGATAATCAAGCCCTCAAGAATGTGGGCACGCTCCTTAGCCTTCTTGAGCTCAAACTCGGTGCGGCGAATAACCACCTCATGACGATGCTCGAGGAAGTAGTAGAGCATGTCCTTGAGGTTCACCGTCTGTGGACGTCCCTTCACGAGGCACACATTGTTCACGCTGAACGACGACTGCAACTCAGTCATCTTGTAGAGCTTGTTGAGCAGCACGCTGGCGTTGAAGTCCTTCTTCACATCGATAACGATGCGCATGCCGTGGCGGTCGCTCTCGTCGTTGATGTTAGAAATGCCGTCGATGCGCTTGTCCTCTACCAGTCCAGCGATGTTCTCGATGAGCTCGCGCTTGTTGACGTTGTAAGGAATCTCGGTCACCACAATCTTGTCGTGGCCATTCTCGGTCTCAATCTCGGCCTTCGAGCGGATGACGATGCGTCCCTTACCGGTCTCAAAAGCATCGCGCACTCCCTGGTAGCCGTGGATAATGCCGCCAGTGGGGAAGTCGGGGGCGATGATGTACTTCATCAGTCCCTCGGTGTCGATGTCGGGGTTCTCGAGCATCGCCAGGCAGGCGTTAATCGACTCGGTGAGGTTGTGAGGCGCCATGTTGGTCGCCATACCCACTGCAATACCCGAGCCACCGTTTACCAGCAGGTTGGGGAATCGGGTGGGCAACACCTCGGGCTCATCCAGAGTGTTGTCAAAGTTTGGCACAAAGTTCACAGTGTCTTTGTCCATGTCGCGCATCATCTCCTCGCCCATCTTGGCAAGGCGTGCCTCGGTGTAACGCATGGCAGCCGGGCTGTCGCCGTCGACCGAGCCAAAGTTACCCTGGCCATCTACCAGTGGGTAGCGCATCGCCCAGTCCTGGGCAAGACGCACCATCGCCAGATAGACCGACGAGTCGCCGTGGGGGTGGTACTTACCAAGCACGTCGCCCACGATGCGTGCGCTCTTCTTGTAGGGAGCATTAGAAAAGTTCCCTAGTTTTTCCATACCGAAAAGCACCCTGCGGTGCACTGGCTTGAAGCCGTCGCGCACATCGGGCAGGGCTCGCGAAACGATTACCGACATCGAGTAGTCGATGTAGCTGGTCTTCATCTCGTTTTCGATATTGATCTCAATAATTCGATCGTTATTTATCTCCATTTTTTAAAAATTTTACCTGTGGCGAGCTGCAAATCCAGCGAAAAGTTGCCTCAATCATCACAGTCACGCCGAAACATTAAAATTAACCTACAAAGATACAACATTTCCCGCAAATGACCAAGAGCTTTTCAATCTATTTTTCCCTATTTTTTTGGTGATATATAAAAGGGGGATAAAAGGTATATAAAAGGCAAAGACAGCCCAGAACACAGGGGGTCGCCTTCAGCGACTAGATACGGGAGATGCCACTACCCCGCATGACAATTGTTACGCATTATTCAATTTGGTGCTGAAGAATAAACGTGGCACAGAATTTGCTGAATTGGAAAGACAATAAATATATTTACACGAAAAATGACAAAACAAGAGATAAAAATACTTGATGAAAAAGAGTTGATGACCCTCATCGACCCGCTTTCATTACCCATTGTTGATGGAGTGGACTTCACCAGCGATGAGGAGGACGACGACCTCGACGACGACATGGGCGGGAACACCCCTCCTGGCGATGGCACCGAGAAGCGCACGCAGCGACGAAATGTCACAAAAAATGACAACGCGACACCCACTATCAACAAGTATGGCAAGGACATCACCCAGCAAGCCGCCAATGGCGACCTCGACCCTGTGGTGGGCCGTGAGCGCGAGATTGAGCGCCTGGCGCAAATCCTGAGCCGTCGCAAGAAGAACAACCCGGTGCTCATTGGCGAGCCTGGCGTGGGCAAGTCGGCGATTGTCGAAGGCCTTGCGCAGCGCATTGTTCAACACAAGGTTGCCCACTGCCTCATGGAGAAGCGCATTGTTGCCCTCGACATGGCATCGGTAGTGGCTGGCACCAAGTATCGCGGACAGTTTGAGGAGCGCATCAAGGCCATCATCGACGAGGCATCGAAGAACGACGACGTGATCCTGTTTATCGACGAGATTCACACCATAGTGGGCGCCGGCAACGCCAGTGGCTCGATGGATGCCGCCAACCTGCTCAAGCCTGCCCTTGCCCGTGGCGAGGTGCAGTGCATAGGCGCCACCACCCTCGACGAGTATCGCAAGAACATCGAGAAAGACGGAGCCCTCGAGCGCCGCTTCCAGAAGGTGATAGTCGACGCCTCGACAGCCGAGGAGACCATCGAGATTCTCAACAACATAAAAGACGCCTATGAGAAGCATCATGGCGTGATATACACCCCCGAGGCCATTCGCGCCTGCGTGACACTCACCGACCGCTACGTGAGCGACCGCGCCTTCCCCGACAAGGCTATCGACGCCATGGACGAGGCAGGCTCGCGAGTGCACATCTCAAAGGTTGAGACCCCCAAGGAGATTGAGGAACTCGAGAAACAGATAGCCGAGGCTCAAGAAAACAAGCTCAAGGCAGTTCAGGCGCAGAACTTTGAGAGCGCCGCCAACTACCGCGACCGTCAGGAGAAACTCAAACTCGAGCTCCAAGACTTCAAGGACCGCTGGGAGGCCGAGCTTGACAAGAAGCGCGAGACAGTAGACGAGAACGACATAGCACAGGTTGTTGCAATGATGACTGGCGTGCCCGTGCAGCGCATCGCGCAGAGCGAGGGCATCAGGCTGCTGGGCATGAACGACGAACTCAAGTCGAAAATCATTGGCCAGGACGAAGCCATCGACAAGATTGCCAAGGCCATTCGCCGCAACCGCGTGGGCCTGAAAGACCCCAACCGCCCCATTGGCTCGTTCATGTTCCTGGGTCCCACAGGCGTTGGTAAGACCTTGCTCGCCAAGCGACTGGCAGAGTTCCTGTTCAACTCTCCCGACGCGCTCATACGCATCGACATGAGCGAGTATATGGAGAAGTTCAACGTGTCGAGACTCGTGGGAGCGCCTCCGGGCTATGTAGGCTACGAGGAAGGTGGACAGTTGACCGAGAAAGTGCGCCGCCGCCCCTACTCGGTTGTCCTGCTCGACGAGATTGAGAAGGCTCACCCCGACGTGTTCAACATGATGCTGCAAGTGCTCGACGAGGGCGCGTTGACCGACAGCCTGGGCCGCAAAGTGGACTTCAAGAACACCATAATAATCATGACGTCAAACATTGGCACCCGCGAGCTCAAAGACTTTGGCGCTGGCGTGGGTTTCAACACCCAGGAGTTGACCAAGGAGCGTTCCGACTCGGTAATCCGCAAAGCGTTGAACCGCAGCTTCTCACCCGAGTTCCTGAACCGCGTAGACGACATCATCACCTTCTCGAGCCTGGGCAAGGACGATATCCTCAAGATTGTGGACATTGAACTGGAGATGTTCTACAAGCGCGTGCACGAACTGGGCCATGAGCTCATTGTCACCGATGCCGCCAAGCAGTTTGTTGCCGAAGCCGGCTTCGACATCCAGTATGGTGCCCGCCCACTCAAGCGCGCCATCCAAAGCCACATCGAGGACCCAATGTCGGAACTGCTGCTCAAGCACGAGGACGCTACCAGCGCCACCATCATCATCGACGTGAAGGACGGCGAGATTGTCGCATCAATCAACTAAGGTGGGTTCTATAAATGACAATTTTTCACCATGCGATACAAAATGTCACACACAACAGTGTGTGGCATTTTTTTTGCACTACTTGTGAAAGTGCTCGAACACTCGAATTCTTGATAGGTCAGGTTCGACCGCTCGAATGCTCAAGGAAAAACTAACAATAAAAAAAATATATATTATGGCAAAAGGTTCAATTGGGGTAACTACCAACAACATTTTCCCCGTTATTAAAAAGTTTCTTTACAGCGACCACGAGATATTCCTTCGTGAGCTGATTTCTAATGCAGTAGATGCAACCCAGAAACTGAAAACCCTCGCCGCAGCCGGCGATTTCAAGGGCGAGACCGAGGGGCTGAAAGTGAGCGTGTCGATTGACAAAGAAGCAGGCACCCTCACCGTGAGCGACCACGGAATAGGCATGACCGAGCAGGATGTGGACAAATACATCAACCAGATTGCCTTCTCGGGCGCCGAGGACTTCCTCAACAAGTATAAAGACAACGCCAACGCCATCATCGGCCACTTTGGACTGGGCTTCTACTCAGCCTTCATGGTAGCCAAGAAGGTGGAGATACGCACCCTGTCGTGGGAAGAGGGCGCCAAGCCAGTTCTCTGGTCGTGCGACGGTTCGCCCGAGTTTGAGATGACCGAGTGCGAGAAAGCCGAGCGCGGCACCGACATCGTGCTCTATATCGACGATGACGAGAAAGAATTCCTGGAGCAGTCGCGCATCAGCACACTGCTCAACAAGTACTGCAAGTTCATGCCCGTGCCAGTAGTCTTTGGCAAGGAGCAGGAGTGGAAAGACGGCAAATATGTCGACACCGACAAGGACAAAGTCATCAACAACATTGAGCCCCTGTGGTCGCGCAAGCCCACCGACCTCAAGGACGAGGACTATATCAAGTTCTATCATGCCATCCAGCCCGCTCAGGACGACCCCTTGTTCTGGATTCACCTTAACGTGGACTTCCCGTTCACCCTCACCGGAATTCTCTATTTCCCCAAGATCAAGAACAACCTCGACATTCGCAAAGACCGCATCCAGTTGTATTGCAACCAGGTGTTTGTCACCGACAGTGTTGAAGGCGTGGTGCCTGAGTTCATGATGCTGCTGCAGGGCGTAATCGACAGCCCCGACATTCCATTGAACGTGTCACGCTCCTACCTGCAGGCCGACCGCAACGTGAAGAAGATTTCGTCTTATATCACCAAGAAGGTGGCAAGCCGCCTCGAGGAGATTGCCAAGACCGATGCCAAGGCCTTTGAGGAGAAATGGAACGACATCAAGATTTTCATCGAGTATGGCATGCTCAGCGACGAGAAGTTCAAGGAAGCAGCCGCAAAGTTCGCTCTCTTGCAAAACACCGAAGGTAAGTTCTTCAAGTTAGACGAGTATAAAGACCTCATCAAGGGCAACCAGACCGACAAAGATGAGAACCTCATCTACCTCTACGCCACCGACAAGACCGCGCAGTACACCTACATCAAGGCAGCCCAGGACAAGGGCTATGACGTGCTGCTGATGGACGGCCAGCTCGACATACCATTCGTGGGGCTGCTGGAGCAGATGAACGAGAAGTCGCGCTTCGTGCGTGTGGACAGCGACGTGGTCGACAACCTCGTGCGCAAGGAAGACGCCAAAGACTCGGAGCTCACCACCCAAGAGCGTGAAATCGCCACTACCCTCTTCAAGTCGCAGATTCCTGCCATCGAGAAGAGCGAGTTCATGGTCACCTATGCCGCCATGTCGCCCGATGCCCAGCCAGTGGTAATCACTCAGAGCGAGTACATGCGACGCATGAAGGACATGGCAGCGTTCCAGCCTGGGATGAGCTTCTACGGCGAGTTCCCCGACAGCTACAACTTCACCCTCAACACCAGTCACCCCGTGATTAAGCGCGTTGTGGACCAGGCTGTTGCTGCTGTGAAAGACGAGCTCAAGCCCATTGACGACGAGCTCACTGCCACCAATGCTGTGATCAAGGCCATCCGCGACCTTGACAAGGACAACAAGGGTGTGCCCGAGGACAAGAAAGACGACCTGAAGAAGAACGAGGACAAGGCACATGCCCTGCGCGACAAGAAAGAGGAAATCGTCACCCGCTACGCCGCAGGCCAGGACACCGTTAAGCAGCTCATCGACATTGCCTTGCTGGGTAACGGCCTTCTCAAGGGTGAAGCCCTCAACAACTTCCTGAAACGCTCAGTCGACTTGCTGTAACACCCAATTCGGTCATTAGGCGTAACAACCTAAAAAACTGCCGCAGAGGATTTCTCATGCGGCAGTTTTTCTTTTCTAAATTATCATGAGTTCGACGAATTTAATATAATGATAATTAAGGCTTTGGCAACTCCCCCTCTAAGATAGAGGGGGTAGGGGGGAGTATGACAAGAGGCAATGCAACTGTCTCTGCAGAAGTTCCTCAATGTTAAGAATATTTTGATGCCTTTGGCACCGCTCACCGCACTTCGTGTTATTTCTTAAGGTGTTCTTTAATCACCGCGGTGAATTGCAGCCAGTAGGCATTGGTCTTGAACTCTCCCACTCCGTAGAGAGTTCCAAACTGCGCCTTGGTGGTGGGTTTCTCTTGTGCCATGACCATCAGCACCTTGTCGCTGAAGACCATGTAGGGTGCTATGCCGTGAGCCTTGGCAATAGCACGGCGGGTGAGTTTGAGTTTCTCGAGCAGTTCCATGTCGACATCGCCCTCAAACTCAATGCTTTGAGCCGCTTTCTTGACGGGTTTCTTGGCATAGTTGTCGTAATAGAACCGCGAGAGCATCACCTGTCGCTTGCCATATAACACCTCGTTGCCGTAGCTGGTAATTTTGAGATGCTCATCATTCTCATAGGCGATATAGATGAGCCCCATCTGCAACATCTGCAGCAAGTAGGCATTCCACATGGCATTAGAGTAGTCATGCCCAACTCCATAGGTTTTAATCTTGTCGTAGCCATGGGCAATAATCTCGCTCTTGCGTGAGCCTCGCAAGATGTCGATAAGCATCTTGAAACCAATGTTTTGGTCGGTTCGCACCATAGCGCTTAGCGCCATTTGGCACAGCGTGGTACCATTGAAGCGCTCGGGCGGGTCGTTGCACACGTCGCAGTTGCCGCAGTCGTGGTCATATCGCTCATTGAAATAACTGAGCAACATGCGGCGGCGGCACACGGTGGCCTCGGCAAACTGCTGCATTCGGCTGAGTTTCTCAATGTTTACCATTGTCTGCCCCGAGTCGTTGGCAAAACTCATGAGCGTCTTCACGTCGCCAAAGGAGTAGAACATCAGCGCATCGGCTTTCATGCCATCGCGGCCAGCACGTCCCACTTCCTGGTAGTAACTCTCGATGTTCTTGGGCATATTGCTGTGGATAACCCACCGCACATTGCTCTTGTCAATGCCCATACCAAAGGCAATCGTGGCGCAAATCACCTGGAGGTCGTCGTTGATGAAATCGCGCTGGATGCGCAGCTTCTTCTCGGTGGGCATGCCAGCATGAAACGCCTTGGCATTGATGCCCAGCGCGCTCAGACTCTTGGCCATGTCCTCGGTGTTCTTGCGGCTAAGGCAGTAGACGATGCCGCTCTGCCCCTTGTGAGCCTCAATGAAGTTGACAATGCGCTTGAGTTTCTCCCGCCCGCTCATGCCGCTCACCACACTGAGAGAGATATTGGGCCTGTCAAACGACTTGATGAACATCTTGGCATCGCCAATGCCCAGTTGCTCTCGCAGGTCGATGCGCGTCAAGCGGTCGGCAGTAGCCGTGAGAGCCATGATGGGCACCCCAGGGAAACGCTCCTTGACAAGTCCCAGCTGGGTGTACTCGGGCCTGAAGTCATGCCCCCAGTGAGAGATACAATGCGCCTCGTCGATGGCGATGAGGCTGATGAGCATGTCGCTCGACCACTGGTCCATGTCGGCAATGAGTCGCTCGGGCGAGACATATAGCAGCTTGATATTCTGCTTGAACACATTCTCCATTATCTCACGGTTCTGTGCCTCGCTCTGCTGGCTGTTGATGGCCGCCGCCGGCACGCCATTGGCAATGAGCGAGTCCACCTGGTCCTTCATGAGCGCCAGCAGTGGCGACACCACGATGGCACAGCCTGGCTTGAGCAGCGCCGGAATTTGATAGCATAGCGACTTGCCTCCACCAGTGGGCATGAGCACCACGCAGTCGTTGCCACCCATCACATGCTCAATCACTTCATACTGCATGGGATGAAACGACTCGTAGCCATAAAACTTCTTGAGCACCGCAAGGGCTCTACGTTCCAGGTCTTGCATTTAGGTAATAAAAGATGCTATGACTTGAGATAATTGATTTAAAGTGCGTTCTTCTCGCCGCGAATGGCGTTGAACACCGTCAAGAATATAATCTTGATGTCGAGCATGAAGTTCCAGTTCTCGGCATACCACACGTCAAACTCCACACGCTTCTCCATCTTGTCGAGCGTGTCGGTGGGTCCACGATATCCATTCACCTGAGCCCAACCCGTGATGCCGGGCTTGATGGTGTGGCGAAGCATGTACTTGTCGATGAGTTCGCTGTATTCTTGAGTTTGCTGAACCATGTGTGGCCTGGGTCCCACAATCGACATCTCGCCCTTGAAGACGTTGATGAACTGTGGCAGTTCGTCGAGGCTCGTCTTGCGCAGGATATTGCCAAACTTGGTCTTGCGCGGGTCGTCTTTCGTTGCCTGCAGTGAGTCGCTCTGGGCGTTGACCCTCATCGAGCGGAACTTGAGACACTCAAACGACTTGCCCCTGTATCCCGTGCGCTGTTGCCTGAAGAACACAGGCCCTGGCGACGAGAGCTTGATGCCTATTGCTATGGGCAAGAAGATTATGGGCGATAGCAGGAGCACTATCGACGAAATCACCAGGTCGAGCGTGCGCTTGGCCATCTTGTTGATGGGATTGTTGAGCGGATGCGGATGTATCGACATCACCGGCACCGTGCCAAAGGTCTCCACCTCAAAGCGGCGCGAGATGTACTTGCTGAACTGCGGCACATAGTAGAAGTCGATAGCATTGCGCTCGGCGAGGTTTATGATGTGCTGGAGCTCGTTGTTCTCATTCTCAGGAATGGCACAATAAAGCTCGTCGATGGTGTTCTCGCTCAGGAAGTTCTCGAGCTGGTCGATGCTGCCCTTGTAAGAAGGGATATTGGGTGCCGGCTCGTCGTTGAAGAAACCAATGATGTGATAGCCATAACCCTGGTCCCGCTCGAGCTGCTCCATGAGCCTGACGCTAGCGCCCGACGAGCCACTGCCTATCACCACAATGCGCTTGTAGTTATATCCCTTGCCTCGATACCACTTGAGCAGTTTTCTTGCCACAATCCACCACACCGAGAGCGCGGTGACAAAGATGAGGTAGAAATATAGAATAGCCTTCCATGGCGGCAGGGCATCGATGAATGACACAAGCATGAGGAAAATCACAGCATGCAACATCACATACTTGACCAGATGCACCAGCACTCGGTCGATGTAAACCACACGCTTGTCGTGCAGCGACCCCAAGACATAGACAACGATAAAAAACGACAAGTTGAGCAGGAACCACACTTGCTTGCTGTAGAAAGGCGTGTCCTGAAGGTTGGCCCAATGGCACAACACCACATAGGATAAATTGAGGACAATGAAATCAATTATCATCAATATCCATCGGATGAAATATCCGTATCGTCCTGTCTTTCTCAAAGTCTATAAATAGATAATAAGATTGAAAGTTAATGTTCAAAATCACTCTCTATGACCAATGCACAGCAAAGTCCATAGAGAGTGAAACAGTTGCCAACGAGTCAATTAGATTTTCTCGTCGATGATCTTAATCTTCTGCTCGAGCAGTGCTATCTCGTCCTTGAGGTTGGCAATCTTGCGCTCCATCTCCTTGACGATAGTGTTACCACTCTGCGACCTGGCATTGAAGAATCCCATGTTGTTCTCGTAGGTCTTGAGCTCGTTGCACTTCTGCTCAAAGGCGCGCACCAGTCGCTCACGCTCGTGGTAAACCTTGTCGGTTCCCGACTGGCTGAGAGAGTTCTCAAAGCTAGTGAGTCGAGCACGAATAGCCTTCATGTCAAATTTCTCAAAGGCTTTGTCGATAGCCTCCTTATAGCTGGCATAGATTTTGTCTTTCTCCTTGTAGGGCACATGACCAATGCTCTGCCACTTAGCCATGAGGTCTCTGATTTGTTGTGGTGCGTCCTCGGGCTCTTCCTCGGCGTTGAGAATAGCGTTGATTTGAGCAATCACCTCTTTCTTGGCCTTGAGGTTCTCGTGCTCTACCGAGCGCTGGCTCGAAGTCTGCTTTTTCTTCTGCTCAAAGAAGTAGTCGCAAGCTGTGATGAAACGTTTCCACACGGCATCGCTGTGCTTCTTCACCACTGGACCAATGGTTCTCCACTCCTTTTGGAGGGCGATAAGAGCGTCGGTTGTAGCCTTCCACTCGGTAGAATCCTTCAGAGCCTCGGCTTTCTCGCACAGCTCATTCTTCTTAGCCAGATTGACAGCGAGTTCCTCCTTCATCTGCTTGAAGAAGACAGCCTTCTTGGCAAAGAAGTCGTCGCACGACTTGCGGAAACGAGTAAACAGAGCCGTGTTCACCTTGCGTGAAGCAAAGCCCAGTTTCTTCCACTCTTCCTGGAGGCCAATGATCTGCTTAGTCACCTCGTCCCAAGCGGCATAGGTCTTGAGGTCGTCGGTAGTAATCTTCTCGATAGCCTCACACAGAGCGGTCTTAGCGTCGGCATTAACCTTCTCGCTGGCCTTGCGCTCCTCGAAGTAAGCCTGATGCTTCTTGTTGACCACAGCCGATGCAGCCTTGAATCTTGCCCAGAGCTGCTCGCGAATGTCCTTAGCCACCGGCCCTGTCTCACGCCACTTGTCGTGCAAAGCCTGCAGCTTCTTGAAAGCTGCAATCACGTCGTTCTCCTCGTCGAGAGCCTCGGCCTCCTCACAGAGTCGCTGCTTGATTTCCAGGTTCTTCTTGAAATCGTAGTCACGCAGCTCCTTGTTGATCTTGAGCAAGTCGTAGAAGTTCTCGATAGCCTGCTGATAGGCCTTCCACACCTCGGTAGTGCTGGTAGAAGGTACTTCGCCAATAGCCTTGAACTCCTGCTGCAGCTGCTGCACGCGAGAGAACTGACGGTTGATATTGTCGGTGTCTTGAGATATAGTCTTAATTTCCTCGATAATGCTCAGTTTCTTTTCAAGATTAGCCTGCTTGATGGCCTCTTGCTCAGCATTAAACTCGGCGCGTTTCTCTTTAAACTCTCCCAGCAACTCCTTGAGTTTCAGCTCATCCTCATCCTCGGGAGCGACAAATGCCTCCTCGGCGTTGCCTTGCTCCACAAATTGAGCCTTGGCCTTGGCAATCTCTTCCTTGTGGATGGCAAAGAATGCAGCCTTGATAAGAGCTACCCTATCTTTTACACTTTCTACCGAATAGCCAAGCAGTTTCTTCAGTTCCTCAACCAGTTGCGACTTGGTGAGAGCCGAAAAATCAATTTTAGGAAGTTCGGGCGCATCCTGAGGTTTCTCCTCCTCTTGAACTGGCTCCTGAGATTTCTCCTCTTGAGCGGGCTCCTGAGGTTTCTCCTCTTCTTGGGCGGACTCTTGAGGCTTCTCCTCCTCTTGGGCGGGCTCTGGTGCCACTTCCTGTGCAGCAGGCTCTGCCACAGGCTCGTCTACCACTTCCTGATTTTCAACTTGATTGTCAACTGCTACCTCGGCATTTTCCTCGGCAGGTTTGTTTTCAACTGTCTCTGAAGCTGCAACAGCCTCAGTATCAGCATTGAGAGTTAAGTCTTTCTCGAGTTCAAACTTCGATTCTGACATTTCACGCGATTCCATATTAAACAAATTTTAAAAGGTAAAATAAACCTATTTTTAATTTTAACTCCAAAAATACTGCTTTTTTACCACATAGCGAAAAAAAACGAGTGTTTTTTTCATTAAACACCCATTTTTTGTCACATTTTTACCATTTAGTCCATCTCAAGATGAGAAATAGAGGCACGCAATGGCATGATATCATGCCAGGTTAATCCCCCGGATGGTCAAGCGCCAGGACCATAGTAGATGACAGAGCAGTTATTGCTGTCGAAGAGCTGCGACGCCACGCGGTGTACTGCCTGTGGCGTGATTTCGCGGTAGCGGTCGTTCTCGGTGTTGACACCTTGAGCGCCCCACAGCAGCTCGTGAGTGCACAGCGACACCGCCTTCTCGGCATACCCCACATTCTCAAAGAGCTTGTTGGATATATACTTGTTGACGCACTTGTCAATCTCGTGCTTGGTGGCGCCTTCCTCGATGAGCTGCCGCAGCACCACGCTGATGGCATCGCGTGCCTTGTCAAAGTCGACACCCTGCTCGAGCCTTGCCCTGATGTAGAACAGACCTGGGTCGCGTGAGCCCAGCACCGAGGCGTCGACATCGGCAAACATGCCATTGCCGTTCAAAATCAACTGCTGGTAGAATCGCGACGACATGCCATTGCCCAGGATGTCGCTTATCAGGTCGGTAACGGGATAGTCGTCGCTGGTGCGTGAGCACATGTGATAGGTGAGGAAGAGCATGTTGTTGGGCACATCGGTCTTGTGGGCGAGGAAGCGGCATTGCTGCTGGGCTGGCTCCTTGGGCAAGTTGCGTGGCACAATGTGGTGAGGCTCAATGTCGCCAAACCACTTCTCGACCATCGCCACAGCCTTGTCAAACTCCACATTTCCCGAGATGCACATCACCAAATTATTGACAGCATAAAACCGGTTGTGGAAGTCGATAATATCGCTGCTGGAGAACGACTTGATAGTGTCCACGTCAAGTCCTATCGTGGGCCAGCGGTAAGGATGCACCTCATAGGCCAGTCCATGAGTGAGATGATGCACATCGCCATAGGGCTGATTAAGATAGCGCTGCTTGAACTCCTCGATAACGACACTTTTCTGCACCGCGATGTTCTCGTCGGTAAGGCTCAGGTTTACAAGCCTTTCACTCTCGAGCCACAACGCAGTCTCCAGGTTGTGAACCGGGAGCACATCATAGTAGCAGGTAACATCGGCGCTCGTCCAGGCATTGCTGTCGCCCCCAGCGCGCTGCAGCATGTCGTCATGCTTTGCCACATACTTCGAACCCGAGAACATGAGATGCTCAAGGAGGTGGGCAAGGCCTGTCTTGCTGGGGTCTTCGTCGCTCGAGCCCACATCAAACATCAAGTTAACCGCCACCATGCTAGTGGTGGCGTTGTAGTGGTGAATGAGCCTGAGCCCATTCTTGAAGCGATGAGAATTGAAATGTATCATCGAGAGAGCCCCAGCAAAATTATTCCAGCACCCTTGCCGAGATGATTTTCACATCGTCGACAGGACGGTCGTGCTGACCTGTTGTGACATTCTGAATCTTGTCGACAATGTCCATTCCCGAGACCACCTCGCCAAAGACGGTGTACTGCCCGTCGAGATGAGGCGTTCCGCCAATGGTGGAATAGGCGGCAATCTGCTCAGGAGTGAAAGTCACTGGCGAGAGCTTGTACTGCTCCTCGGTCTTGGCGATGAGCTCATTTTGGAGGTTATTGAGCGCCAGCGTGTCGCCTTGCGCTTGCAGTGCTGTGATCTCGGCACCACGCTCGCGTGCCAGCGACTGGAAGATGCGCATCTTGGCCTGGTCGGCAAATCGCTCCAGCATGCTGTTGAGCTGATACTCCGAGTAGCGCCTGCCAGTAACGATGTAGAACTGCGACCCAGAGCTCTTGCGCTCGGGATTGGTCTCATCGCCCTGTCGTGCAGCGGCAAGAGCGCCGCGCTTGTGGAAATACTTGGGGAATACGATCTCGGCTGGTATGTCATATCCAGGCCCTCCACTTCCCAGCAAGTCGTCGATGGCTGCTGTCTTGGAGGTGGGGTCACCGGTCTGGATCATGAAGTCCTTAATCACGCGATGAAACAGAACGCCGTTATAGGTACCGTCGTTTACCAGTTTCACAAAGTTGTCGCGGTGCAGTGGAGTCTCGTTGTAGAGGGCAATCTCGATGGTGCCGAAAGTGGTCTCGAGGGCAACCTTGGTAGTATTGCTCAAATCGGTAGTCATAGCAGGTTGAGATAATTGTTGGTCTTGTGGTCTATTGCCATTAGCATTGATCTTAAAAGTCCACACAAAGGCGGCAATCATTACTGTAGCAACAACAGCAACAAGAACTGAAGAATGTAGATGTTTCATGCGTTAAATCATTAAATTCCAATAGGATACAGACGCTTATAGATGCGGCGGAAGTTGTCGTCGGCAGCAATCAGACTCGAGGCGCGCTCCTTGTAGTCGTTGCCCCAAATCGAGGCAGCGAGGTCGGGCAGATAGGCCCTCTCACGGTCGGCAACGATAGCCGCCTTTATCAGGCGGTCGATCTGGCTGTTGTACTTCACCTTGTCGATGGCGTTGAGGTAGCGTGCTGTGCTCACGTCAAACTGTCCCGACTTGTCTACATTAATAATATTGTCGACGAGATCGTCAATCTCCTGCTCGAGGTCGGCATTGTTGATATTGTTGGCTATATACTCATAGGTGAGCAGCCCAGTCTCGTCTTTCTCAAGTTTTTTCTTTAATTGGTCATTCATAGATAAAACAGTTTTGCACGGCAAATATACAAACAATTTGTCAAACTATTGCTCCACAAGAAGTTTTTTTCACCAGCGAAACAGTAACTTTATACATTTTGCCAAATGGGGATTAACCTTTATTCATCGTGTGAGCTTCACGCCATGCGTTCTCTGAGCCATATCTCCAACAGAGGATCGGATACCGAGAATTCATGCCCTTTTTGAGTTATAATGTCATAGTCGAGCAGGCGTTTTGCTGCCGACTGGACTGCACTTGCCGATTTCAGCTGATGCCTCTTGACAAAAGCCGCCGAGGTGAGTTTAGTGGCAACCCCTTCACGCGCGATTGCATACAATAATTCTTTTTGTTGAACTGATATGAATGCCAGCAGTTCTTGTAACCGCTTCTCATTTTGAGCAATGTAAGTTGCAGTTACATCTTCAATAACTTGCATTGTACAAGACTCACCTTGCTGAACATTGATGAAAGCATCGTGGAAAATGCGATGCATATACATAGTTATCCCCTGCCACTTGTTATAGACACTAGCCACTACGTCATCATCAACATGCTTTCCATTAACCTGAAAATGATGTGCGACAAAAGCCTTGTAGTTATCCAAACTAATGGGATCAAGATTAAGCAACGACGCACTCTGATAGAACGGGCGCTTACTTGAGAAGAACATTTCACTCATGATTAGCCGCTCGCTACCAGCAAAAATGAAATAGGTGTTGCTAAGCCGTAGAATCCTTCCACGCAACAATGCCTCGATGTTTTTCTCGGGATAGTTTGTGATTTGCTGAAACTCATCGATAGCAACCAGGCATGGTTTCTCGGCTTCCTCCAGATAGCCCAGAATTTCATCTAGAGTATAATCTGGGGTTGCTACTTGTCCCAATTTGATTTCAAAAGTTGGAGTTCCCTTAAGAGGATCATATCCAAAGCTTGCCCTTAACGACCGCAATGCAGCAGTAAATTTAGCCATCATGCGATCGCTTCTCTTAGCCACATTCCTAAATACCGCATTCCCCAACTCCATAATAAATTCACTGAAAGAAGTAGTGTGCAATATGTCGATCGACACAGTGATAAAATCATCTTTTATGACAGGTTGCTCAAAGCAATGGTTTATCAATCCAGTTTTTCCCACACGACGCGGAGAAATCAGTACAAGATTGCCTTGATTAGTAACCGTTTTTATCAATTGATGAGTCTCATGTTCCCTATCACAAAAGTATTCCTCGGGAATCATGGGAGTAAGAATGAATGGATTTTTATTCATGACTTCACTTTTTTATATTCCGACGGCAAATATAAAGCAAAAAATCAAATTATGCAAGAAAAATTATGCTGAAAGAATAATTCTTTCAGCATAATTTAAAACCTTTATTAATAATTTTACCAGTAACTCTTGATTTTCAACGGCTTGCCTACTTAGTGAGTGAGATGTTGAGCGAGATGCCGTAGTTGGTGTTGGTAGTTGGGTAGGCAGTAGTTGAGACGAGTGGCGTGTTCACCTGGTGGTCGAAGAAAGCACCCAGTGTGATGCGCTTGCTCATCACATAGTTGGCCGATAAGTTGATACCCAGAGTCCTTGTTCCACTGGTGGCCTGAGTGGTGTTGACGTCGATCTTGCGAATGAGCGCCGTGTTGTTGTTGAACTGCAGGTTGAAGTTGAGCGTGAGGTCGTTGTTCACACCTTCCTGCTTCTTCTTCATCTTCAATATTGTGTTGAAGTTGGCAATCTTATAACTTGCGCCCACGACAAACGACTTTTGCAGCGTCTCCACAAGCTGCAATGCAGCAATGTTGAGAGCGAGAGTGCGTGCGTCGCGATACTCTACATTAAACGACAGGTCGTTCTTGAACGTGGCGTTAACACCAATGAGAGGCGCAAACTTCTCGGTGATGGTTACCGAAGAGATGTTATAGGGCGAATTGGGAATTGGGCCTCCAGTGAGAGCGTCGCTGGTGAATCCCATGTTCTCGCCAATCGAAACCCAGTCGGTATAGCTCGTGAAGTTGCCCACCGAATAGGTGCACTGGTAGGCATGAGTGAGCGTGAGACTCTTGAGCACCTTCTTCACTGCCGCGATCTTCGACAAGCCATCGTAGGTCACGCGCCAGTTGGGCAAAATGCTCTTGATGCCAGGGAATGGGTTGAGGTTAACCTTGCTGGCGTCGCGTCCTGAGTAGGCTGCCAAGAATGCAGGAATCATAACATCACTACCCGATGCATTCACTGCTCCGTGCTCGGGGTTGAAGGGGGTGTTGGCATATCCTGTACCTCTCAAGAATCCGCGGTCGGGATAGTTCTGTCCCACATATCGGTCTTGCAGTCTCTGCGCCACAATAGGAATATTATTCAAGAACTGGCTGAAAGCCGAGCTCATGTACTCATTGTTGGCACTCACACCCCTGAGGGCTGTGGCGATAGCCATGTGGGTCTTGGTGTAAGAGCCAGAATAAATCACTCCCATGTCGTCATACATGAACTGGACTTGATTAGTGCGGTTGTCGGTGCGGTTACCAGTGAGAGTGATCTTGAGTCCTGTGATAGGCTCAACCACAACCTCCATGTTCAGCTCCTGAGTCCTTGAGAAGATGGCTGGTGACGTCTGAGTAGAGTCGCCCAGGAGCCATCCGTGCCTCTTGGCCCTCTCGATATAGCTCTGCCCTACCAGACCAAATGCGAAGTCAAGACCTGGTGCCAGTGCATCGTAGTGAGTGTCTTGTCCAAAAGCATCGCCCACACTGGGCTTGAACTGCGGAACCGACATCGACTGCACATGTCGCCAGCGCACATTCACACTCCTCACGCTCATTGCCAGTCGCGTGAGATATTGCGCGAGCTCGGTGCCAAAGTTCTTCTTGTCGCTGCCCAGAATCTCGGTTACAGTAACCTTGATGCTCTTGCTGTCGCGGTTAAGAATCTCGATGTTATTGTTGTCCTTGATGTTAAACTTAACAGGATAACGCTTTCCGTCGACAGTGGTTGCAGTAACCCTCACCTTCTTCACGTTCATGTTGTGCTTAACCATGGTGGTGGTGTCGTTGCTGAGCTGGAAGGTGCGGTCAAATTTCTTGGCCTTCTTGGTCTGCTTCTTGTCACGGTCGTTGTTGCGGCCACCGCTTCCACCCGAGAAGCGCTTGTGCACGTCCTTGAGATAAGGCACCTTGCTGTAGAGAGTCTCCATGTTCAGCCTGCAGTCGACATTGAACGACGACTGGTTGGCAATATTATTACCCGAGAACACATCACCAATCACCGTTCCACGGATCCAGTTGTAGGTGGCGTTGTAGGTAGCGTTGGCAGTGATGAAGCTCAAGATGGGGATAGCATTGAATGGCGCCTTGTAGGAGGCGGTAAACGTTTGGTTATAGGCCCATGGCGTACCCAGGTCCTTGATACTTCTCCACACGCTGTCGCGCCACTCTCGATACTCATCGGGGAAGAGCTTGCGGTTCACCTGACCCATAGGCTCCATGATGTGGGCTGTGGTCTGGCTATTGAACGACATGTTGAGCGACTTGGTGAAGTTCCATGTGAGTGCAAACTGCCTATCCCACAAGAAGTTCTTGCTCACCGACACTGGCAGCACGATGTCGACATCGGTCTCATTGCGAGTTTGCTGCTCATAGTAGTATCGTGAGATATTTGTGCTGAATGCCAGCGAGGTGGGCAGCCATCGGAACTCCCATTCCCTGAAGAACTTCATGTTCTTGTTCTTAGCATCGATAGCCTTCTCCAGTGGCCTAAAGGGCTTGATGTAAGGAGTCCAGGAGTATTGCATGCTACCACGATAGTCGTTGGTGTTCTCATAAACATAGTTGGGGTCGGTCTTATGGCTCTTGTTGAACGAGTAATTGAATGTGAAGTTGGCAGGATCCCAAGGCATAGGATTCTTGCTCTTGACATCAAATTTCAATCCCGAGATAGAGAAATTCTTCACCACTTGCTCGGTAACAGCATAACTCTTGATAGAGTCCTTCTGCTCCTCGGTGCTGCAAGCATCGAGCGCGTCCTTCAAGAGCACATCCTCGTCGAGAGGATTGTATTTAGGAGTCGTCTTCTCGTTGCTGTAGGAGAAATAGACTGGGGCCCTGAGTTTCACCTTCTCGGGGATGAAGCGTCCCAAGTCGGCCTGAACGGCTACGTTATACTGGTCATAGTTGTCGAGTCGCCTTTGCGTCATGCTCTGGTCAACCGAGCCAAATCCGCTGGTTTCCTTGTGCCATCCCACGTTGAGCACACCAATGTCGCTAAGGTTCAGGGTCATGTTGGCCTTGGCAGCCCATCCGCCCTCGCTGTCGAAGTCGGTGACTCTGAGCTCGTCGACCCAAACCACAAAGTCCTTAGTAGTACCTGCGGTGTTGTTTCTCACACCAATGAGCATCACCCTCACCTTGCTGAGCGATGGATTACCCATCACATAGACGTGGTTGCGAGGATTGTTGGGGTCTTGCTCGTGGTAGCGCATCGTGTAGGCCACCTCGGGGTTGCCAGCCATCTTCTCGGCGTTACGGTTCTTCTTCACTGCGGTGAGCACGTCGAGGTCAAGGTCGAGCATGTTCTCTTTGGGCCACACAGTGAGTCGGTCGGCCGAGCTGTTGGTGCTATAATGTCCAGGAGGAGTCACCCTGAGAGGGATCTCATACTCATAGTAGTTGTTCTTCACATCCGAGCCCAACCGCACAAAGATTGACACATCGCCATCCTTGAGATTAGTGGCATCGTTGATGAACGCCTCGTTGTGGACAAACATCTGCAGTCTCTTATAGGTGCGCAAGTCGAGATTAGTGTTTCGGTACACACCACGAGCGTCGCCAGCCTCAAGGCCCTCGACCTTCATCTGCATTGACTGCTCGTTGAGCTGCGTGATTTGCGACTGTCCTGAGTCGACAATACGATTCACACCAGGAGGCAAGACATAGTTGACAGGCTCGCGGCTTGCGTTCTCCTCGATGTTGACGGTGTTGACTTCAATCACACCGTTTCCTGGAGCATCGTTGCGCGAGTTGAGGTTATAGTCATAGTTGCGCCACTCGCCCCTGACGAGTTCGAGCGAAGCAAACCTGAGGTGGGTAGTCTCCTTGAAATTGGTGAGGAACATTCTCATGAACCTTATTGACGAGAAGTCGTTAATAGATCCCACCACCTTCTCGTAGCTCTTGATGGGTATACAGAACTGATACCATGTCACATGCTGGTCCTGCCCATTGCGAGTGCGCTGTACCGACTCCTGCTTGTCGATGATGAAGTTGCGTCCCACCTGCAAGTCCTCGGGGCGTATCGACACCTTGTACTGGAAATATCGCTCATACTCATTGAGCGTGTTGTCCTGGTTGATATCCTCGACATCAGGCACACTGCGGGCGCTCTGGTACATGCCATCGCTTGCATCTTCCTGGGCAAGAGAGTTGCCCTCGGTGCCGTTGTAGTGCTTGTATCGCTCTAGGATGGAGAGCTTCTGCTCGTCGAAGTCGTAGCCGCGGTAGAAGTGATAGTTGTCGCCAGCGGGGTCGTTGATGGGCGAGAACTGGTCTTCTTCCATCAGCGCGATGGTCTCGGCAGGCAGCGTGCCGCGCAATTTGTCCACATAGTTTTTATAGGTGGGGAAATCCTGCTCGGCTGCAGTGCTCAGGCCGTTGAGACCCACGTCCTGCCTGATTCGCGACCCGGTAGCCGTCTCAAAGGCATAGGTGAGCGACGACTTGGTGGGCACCCTGCCCCACACAGTGCTTTTCGTTCCTGTGGTGTCGTTGTCCACATAGGGAAGTCCGTTCTCAAAGCTTTTGAGACCATCCTTGAGGATATCCTCGCTCAGTTCACCCAGGTTGATGTAGAAGTCGCCACCATCCTTGTTGGGGTTATCGTCATCGAGGAATGGGTCGAGAAGCCAGAACTTGATGTACTCCACATTGTTGGTGACAAAGTCGGTGTTCTCAATCTTGCGCATGATACCACCCCATCGCTTCTCGGGGTTGAGCAGGTTGCCGCTGGGGTCGAGGTTCTCGGCATCGAGGTTATATGGTCCACGCTCCTTGGGATAATAGGAGAGGTTGAGAGTTTGAATTGTCGACGACTCGCCATAGTTGAGCTCGCGGCCAGGGAACACCTCGGTGTAAGGGATCTCTCTCACATAGGGGCTGGATAGCTGGTCGAGGTCGTTCTTGATGTAACCGGGCACATAGGACGAGTTGCGCTGCGTGAACAAGCGGTCGATATAGTACCACGCCAGGAGCGCGCGGTTCTTGCCATAGGCGATATCGTTAGATAGCGACGCCTCGGGGAACAGAGCGTCGTTGCCGTTGTCGTAGGGTGTTGACGAGAGGAACCACGAGTAGGGAGAGCGCAAGTCAACTCCCGTCTGAGTTGACTCAAAGTCGTCGATATAAGAGCTACCGGCATTAGAGCCCGTGCGCGACTGATGCGGCAGCAACTGGGCAAACTCACCGGTGAAGTTCACCATCGATGGCGCGGTGGCGTTCACAGTGGGTATCTTGTTGAGCAGGTTGGTGAGCCACATGAAATTAGACTTATAAGAAATTCTGGCTCCCCAAATGGTGTTGTTCACAATCTCGTTGCCTATTGCCACCTTCTCAACAAGGTTCTTCTCGCCATAGTGCATTACCGTACCACCAATGTGGAAGTTGTCGTTGAAGGCATAGTCGAGGTCGAGTCCCAGCAGAGTCTTGCGCTGCATGCTGAAGGTGGACTGGTTCTCGAGCGAGACGCTGATGTTGGTTCCCGCGTCGATGATGCTCTGGTTAGTGATGGTCACCGTTCCCATCGTGTAGTCGACGGTGTAGTCACTGTTCTCGGTAAGGGTGACGCCACCTGCGGTGACCACTACCGAGCCACGCGGCACATTAGTGGCATTGAGGCTGATGACGTTCTTGTTGGTCGACTGGTACTCACCTTGCAGCACAAACTTGTTCTTGTCCTGCACCTGCTGGGCTTCGGTGAGCTGCATGGTGTAGAGTTCCTGGTAGACATACTTGTCGGCAATAGCGTCGTTGCCTATCTTCTTGCGCAGGTGTGAGCCAAAGGGTTCCACAACAGGAAAAATCACCTTTCCACCCGACGATGTCACGGTAAATCCCTCGATGTAGTCGAAGCGGCCGTCGGGGTTGAAGTCGTTGTTGGCATCCAAGCGGTCGAGGTTCATCACCCTGAGGAGCGGCTCACCGGCAATGTTGCCCTCGTTGATATAGAACATCTCGGTACCAGTGGTGTCGTTCAAATACTTGACGTTGAGCTTGAAGTTGGCTTTTTGAACTTGATAGGCACCCAGCGAGTACACATTCTTCATCATCAGGTCCCACATGGGCACCTGGGTGTTGATGGTTGTGGCCTTAAGCATCTTCACATATAGCGACTGTTCGGTCGAGGCAATGTCGCTGGCAAACTCACCCACCTGGTAGGTCTTACCCATATAGGTGTACTGGTAGGCGACGGCGAGCACCTCGTCGCTGGCCAGTGCAGTGTTGAGCGAGATGTATCCCAGCGACTCGTTGAGCTTATATTCGTTGGCCGAGAGCAGTCGTGCGCTCTCAATTTTCTCATAATCCTTACCACCCTCAAACCCGTAGGCGCTGAGCGGTGCCAGTGCGGTGGACGCTTGGCTGATGTAACGCGCCTCGGGATAGGAGTTCTTTATCTCATCGAGCAGAGTGTTGGACGCGTTGCTTGGGTTGCTGATGCCGGTTCCTGTCCAGTGCGAGTTGCTGATGTGCGAGTTCTCGGCCACGTCCATAAACGCCATGATGTTGCGCGACTCGTTGAAGTTGCCGCGCTTGTTGGTAATCCACACCTCGATGCGGTTGATCTTGATACCACTCGACACCAGCGGCAGCTTTGACGTCCAGTTGTCGTAGTTGTCGCGGAAAAAGTGCGACAAGAAGAAGTGACGGTTCTGGTCATACTTGTCGGCGGTGATATAGAAATCGGTGGTCTGTGCTCCACCCTTGGTGTTTACCGTTTGCGATTCAGAATTCTGCTGCGAGACGAGTGCTGTGGCGGTGAGCCTGCCAAACTGCAACTTCGTCTTGATACCGAAGAGAGCCGAACCACCCCTGATGAGCGACGACCCGGTGGTCATGCTCACATTACCAGCCTCGATATTCTTGATGATCTCGTCCTCTTTGCCTTCATAGGCAAGCTTGAGGTTCTTGTTGTCAAACTCAAAGGTGGCGTCGGTGTTGTAAGTCATGTTGAACTTCATCTTGTCGCCCACCGATGCCGATATTGTGGCTTGGATTTTCTGGTCGAAGTCGAAATAGGTCTTTCTCTTAGCCGAGACCGACAGGGCAGGGTTGTCGGTCTTATTGGTCTTCACGCCCATCTTGATCTGCACCGAGCCCTGAGTCTTAAGTTGCACGCCACCAGGTCCAAACACCTTCTCCAGCGGTCCCAGTCCAAACTGCATGTCAAGGAAGTTGAAAGGATTTTTCTTCTTTTCCTCGGCAGTCTCGGCATTCTTTTGGCGGTAATACTGCATCATCGACTCACGCAGGGTGAGATTGTTGTATTCGTCGGCAGTCAAGATGAATGGGGTGACGATGTCGTAGTCGCCCACCTTGGTGCGGATGATGTAACATCCTGTCTCATAGTCATATTCCACCTCGGTGGTGATATTGCTTGGATTCTTCAGGTCGGCAGCATACTCACCCTCCTTCAGGTCGTCGTAGTTCTCAGGAATAGTGGGATGCACCCCGTAGCGCATCTTGACGTCATCCTTCTTCTTGCCCTTGTCCACCTCATTCTTGTCGGGGACAGGAGGTGGCGGATTAATTGAGGTGTTGTTGTATTGTGCATGCGCAACGCCGCTTGCCAGCACAGTCATCAAGAGCGCCAGCAAGAACGACATCGATGCATTCTTAATATTTACCGAACCAAAAAACGTCATCGTCAACAATTTTTACTGGTCCATCCACTTGCCACAAGGTTGCCAGGGTGTGCTATCACATCATCTTCAGAGCCTTCTTGATAGCCTCTTCGACTGTGATGCCGGGTTCCTCCTTAAGCAGCTTTTTCAGAGCCTTTTGCGACATTTGCTGCGTGAACCCCAGCATTACCAGAGCCGCAAGCGCCTCGTCGTAGACAGCAGTGCTTGAACCATCACTATCTAATAACGTATCGGATGCCACTTTTATTTTATACTTGAGGTCAACTAATATTCTTTGTGCCGTTTTTGCACCAATTCCCTTTACCGATTTCAGCAATCCCACATTGCCTTGCGCGATGCATTGCTCCAGGTCTTGTGGCGAGAGCGACGAGAGAATCATGCGGGCAGTGTTTGGCCCCACACCGCTCACCGTGATGAGTAGCAGGAAGAGCTCCCTCTCGCGCTTGGCGGCAAAGCCATAGAGCACATGGGCGTCTTCTCTAATTGCCTCATACACATATAATTTCACCTGCCCATCCTTGCCTACCTTGGCAATCTCGTTGTAGCAGTTGAGCGAGATGTTGATCATGAACCCAATGCCGTTGTTGTCGACAACAACAAACGCAGGATTCAACTCCGAAATCTTTCCACTGATATAGTCGTACATTTCATTTTATGGTTTAAAAGTACAAAAATAGATATTTTTTGATAATTGGGTGTGATAAACTATGTTAAAACTTAAAACTTTCGCCGTTTTCGGACAACGCACGCGTTGTCCCTACATTGACGCAATTTCTCCTTTTGCAACAATACACAGAAGCCTATGGCTGTGCCTCGCTTGAGGAACTTCTATAGCGACAATTGCATTGCTACTTGTCATACTCCTCTCCCTCTAGAGGGGGAGTTGCGGGATTTTAATACACCACATTTAGCAACACAACTACCTATAAGACAATTATTTATTAAGCATATATTAAAGTTCTTATTTAATTATTTAGGTCTCATACTCAGTTTTGTGTAATATTCTTGTTCTCAAAGCATTAGAGCGCCAGCCATTGAGTAACTCATTAAGTAGCAGGCCAGCAATTATATCATAATTATTAATGAAATTGTAATATAATAATAACCAATAGTTGTGATTGCACACTATCCAAAAAAGCAATACCTTTGCAAAAAATTTTCAAGATATGCTACTGTCAGAACTAAAAACCGGTGAAAAAGGCATTGTCATCAAGGTGATGGGCCATGGTGGTTTCCGCAAGAGAATCATTGAAATGGGATTCATCAAGGGGAAAACCGTGGAGGTAATCCTCAATGCCCCACTGCAAGACCCGGTGAAATACCGAATCATGGGATATGAGCTGTCGCTGCGTCGCGACGAGGCGGCAATGATTGAGGTGGTGAGCGAAGCCGAGGCTGCTGAGCACACCAGCGACACAGAAAAGGACAACAAGCCCAGCGGCGGCGAAGTGGTTGAGTTGCAAGTTGTTGAGCACAGCCTCAAAGACTTGGCGAAGAAGAAACGCCGCACCATCAACGTGGCACTGGTGGGGAACCCCAACTGTGGCAAGACCTCGCTGTTCAACTTTGCCAGCGGTGCCACCGAGCATGTGGGCAACTATAGCGGCGTGACAGTCGACGCCAAGGAGGGAAAATGCGAGTTTGAGGGCTACACCTTCAACCTTGTGGACCTGCCCGGCACCTACTCCCTCACTGCCTACAGTCCCGAGGAGCTCTACGTGCGCAAGCAGATTATCGAGAAGACCCCCGACGTGATTATCAACGTGATAGACTCGAGCAACCTCGAGCGCAACCTCTACCTCACCACTCAGCTCATCGACATGGACCTGAGGATGGTGTGCGCCCTCAACATGTATGACGACCTGGAGCGCAAGGGCGACAAGCTCGACACCACCAAGCTGGGGCAGCTCTTCGGCGTGCCCATGATTCCCACTGTGTTCAAGACCGGCAAGGGCGTAGACCTGCTGTTCCACATCATCATCAACATCTATGAGGGCGTTGACTACATCGACAAGGAGGGCAACATCAACCCCGAGATTGCAGCCGAGATTCAGAACTGGCACCGCCAGTACAGCAAAGACATAGAGCACGACGACGACTTCGCCGCAGGCAACAAAGTGAGGAACAACGTGTTCCGCCACATCCACATCAACCACGGCAATGACCTTGAGGAGGCCATCAACAAGGTCAAGGCCGAGCTCGAGAAGAACTCCAACATACGCCACCGCTACTCGCTGCGCTACCTGTCGATCAAGCTCATGGAGAACGACAGCGACGCCGAGCGCACAGCACTTGCCCTGCCCAATGGCAAGCAGATTATAGCCACTCGCGACGAGCTGGCCAAGCGCATCAAGCAGAACACCAAGGAAGACAGTGAGAACGCCATCATGAACGCCAAGTATGGCTTCATCAATGGCGCCCTCAAGGAGTGCTTCATTGAGGGCAACAACCCCGACGCTCACCAAATCACCAAGGTGCTCGACAACATCGTCACCAACCGCTGGCTGGGCTTCCCGCTATTCTTTGTGTTCCTGTGGTTCATGTTCTGGGTGACGTTCACCGTGGGGCAATATCCCATGGACTGGATTGACATGGGAGTGGAATGGCTTAAAGACCTGGCAAACACCCACTTGCCAGCTGGGCCATTGAAGGCAATGGTTGCCGACGGCATCATTGGCGGCGTGGGCTCGGTAATCGTGTTCCTGCCGCAAATCCTCATCCTCTACTTCTTCATCTCGATAATGGAAGACTCGGGCTACATGGCGCGTGCGGCATTCATCATGGACAAACTCATGCATGGCATGGGGCTGCACGGCAAGTCGTTCATTCCCATGATAATGGGATTTGGCTGCAACGTGCCGGCAATCATGGCAACGCGCACCATCGAGAGCCGTAACAGCCGCCTGATCACTATGCTGGTGCTGCCCTTCATGAGCTGCTCGGCGCGACTGCCCATCTACATCATGATAATAGGCGCGTTCTTTGCCAGTTATCAGAGTCTCATCATGCTGTCGCTCTATGCCATAGGCATTGTGGTGGCAATCATCATGAGCCGCCTGCTCAAGCGCTTCCTCATCAAGAACGACGACACCCCATTTGTGATGGAGCTGCCACCCTACCGTTTCCCAACGGGCAAAGCCATCTGGCGACACACCTGGTCGAAGGGCAAGCAGTATCTCAAGAAGATGGGAGGCATCATCCTCGTGGCTTCGATAATTGTGTGGTTCCTGGGCTACTACCCCAACCACGACAGCTACTCACCAGGACAGGAGCAACAGGAGCACAGCTACCTGGGAATGATTGGCAAGACTGTTGAGCCAGTGTTCACTCCCAATGGTTTTGACTGGAAACTCGACGTGGGGCTGCTCGCTGGCGTGGGAGCCAAGGAGATTGTGGCATCCACTCTGGGCGTGATTTACAGCAACGATGAGAGCTTTGCCGACGACGAGAGCGTGAGCGACGACGCCGTCAAGTACAGTTCGCTCAACGCCAAGATGACCGCCGACGGCATTACGCCGCTCGCCGCATTCAGCTTCCTGATCTTTGTGCTGCTATACTTCCCGTGCATAGCCACTATCGCCGCCATCAAGGGCGAGACAGGCAGCTGGAAGTGGGCGCTCTTTGCAGCCCTCTACACCACCGCCGTGGCATGGATCGTCTCGGCAGCAGTGTTCCAGATAGGGTCGATGATTTAGTTCGGAGATCGAGGATCGAGGATGGGGGAGGAAACAATTTTAAGTGTTAAGGGTAAAGTGTTAAGTGTAAAGTAGCGCCTGCGGCGCGTCGCCTTCGGCGAGAGGAGAGGGGATGGGAGATCGAGGATCGGTGAGGGAATTGTAGAGACACAGCCTGCTGTGTCCACTTGCAGATTAATCAATGCACGATGGCGTTAGATTCTCTTTTGCCATGTGCTGGCGCACATGAAAATTAGAGAGCCTGCGGCTCTAAAATTGTTTGTTTTAAAATCTGGGCGCAAAAGCGCTAAAATGACAAGAAGTAAATTTTAGTGCGAAGCACCATAATAATTTTAGCGAAGCTCAAATTTTCACTCCGCAGGAGTGGTAACATACCCAGCGTGGGTGCTATTGCTTGTGAGGACACAATAATCTCACAAAGCTGCACCTATCGGTGTCACAAAGCCTCGCAAGCTCGGATTTATTTAAACTATCCTGCGACAGCAGGCTTTGCGACCACGGAGTGGCAACTTTGCGAGAGTATCACAACGTGGGTGCTATTCCCTGTGAGGAAACTAATCCTCCAGCGGACAAGGCACGCCTTGTCCCTACAATAATAAGAACCACAAATTAAACAGATTAATCGGATTTTTTAATCTTCTGAAACACAGAATCATGAAAAATATAGAAAATCTGTTTAATCTGAAAAATCTGTGGTTTATTTCGCCTTTGGCGCGGGGAGAGGGGATGGGAGATCGAGGAACGGTGAGGGCAGCGTAGGGACACAGCCTGCTGTGTGGAATGGCTTGCTTGTGAAAAGCAACTGCCGCGGGAGGTGGTGAATTGCTCCTGCGGCAGTTGGGGTGTGGTGTGTCCCTCTCGGTTATCGTGCCGATGGGGTATTGTCGATGTACTTGTGAACTATCGCATAATCTTCTCGCTCTTGGTAGTGCCATCGGTGTAGGTGGTGACCTTATGGAATTCAGTTTTAGTCTCCTGAGCGATAACCTGGAAGGCCAAGAATAACATTGGTTTCTTTGACCTTGTATTTACTCAACTGTTCTCTGTCAAAAAACAATTCATAATCAGAATCTTTGATTCCATTATCATTGATGTCTGAAATCTTTTGACTGAGCCAGTTATCAATAAACATCTTTCGATTCAATATCAATTCTTCGCGAGTTGGGCATACATTATCAACAATACCTATATTATCTCCAAGACCAGGACTAGGATAGCGGAGCACAAAAGTGTAACATTCAAATTCATAAGATTTTTCACTATTCATTTGTGCTGTTAGCTCATCGATAAATATTTCCTTCATTGTCTTAGGTTTAGCTGTAGATTTCATTAAAGAGTCATTTTGGTAGTAATCTAATGTCCTCCTTCCAGCCTTACCTCCTATAATCCAAGGATATTGTCTCTGATTTATCAAAGCAGAGCAAATTCTATTATAGAAACTCAAAGGCAACCATGTGCCATAACGACCTAATATTCTTATTTCTTTAATTCCATTTGGAGATAATCGAATGGCGAATGCAGGCATTTCATTCTTATCTTCTGGATAAGAAAGGGAAATAAGACGACTAAAAATAGAATCATCCATGTTCTCATAAATAGTTAGTTCTATTAATGAAAAATTATAGTATTCCGCATTTCCCTCCCACATTATGGTGCGAGCTTGAGTGTCGACAACGAATAAGACAAACAGGCTAAATATTAATATAAAATTCCTCATAATAATCTATTTGTAAACCTTATTTAATAAATTCAAAAGTAATTCAGGAAAATTCGTTACTGGTATAGTATATCCTTCTATGTCAGGACGATCAAAGATAAAAGATTGCCCTATTTCCAAATAATCTTTTATAATAACATTTATTTTATCGAATGTAATATAATTATTCTTTAATCTATCGCCATACTTGTAATCTTGTGAGTTATCTCACCATCTTCTCGCTCTTGCGGGTGCCGTCGCTGTAGGTGGTCACCTTTATGTTCACTCCCTTAACAGGCTCGGCACTCTCCACGCCGGTGAGGTTGTAGTAACGCACGCTCTTAACCTGCTTGTCGCCAGCGACGGTGGTGATGGCCGAAGAGTTCAGATACTCCATTGCGGCTTCGTAGCTCTCGCCTTTGTATATTATTTTACCATCATCTTCTATGTAAGCAAGAATTCGAGTGGGTTCACCTCCATTATGATACATTGGATTGAGGGGATTGAGCATCATATCATTATTTTGCAGGATATCCTTGACCGCACCACACTGCTCGGCTATAACAACTTTGTCGCCAATTATGTAAAGATTAGACAGATAATCCCCTAATTGCTCTTGAGTAATCACTACATCCAACCCTTCTAATAGTGGTTGGTCGTTATTGTAGTGATTGACATATGGATCGGTTACATCGTTGAAATCGTAGAGTACATTCTCGCCAGTCGCCTCATCAAAATATTTGGCAAATTTATATTGCCGGTAATAAATATGCCCATCATCTTGATCCACGTCCCAGTTATTATAGACAATATATACTCTCTTGTTTTCTTCACGAAAGAAGGCTCTTAAATTGGCTTCTTCCAGATTGATTTCTGGCGTTGAAACGCCTTCTTGAACGTAATAGTTTATGTATTTGTGACCATTCATTTCTGTTGTGTTGACAAGTTGTCCAACATAAAAACCCGGACCATTGGAATAAAAATAAACCCACTTCTTGCCCTCCTTAACCAATGGCAAGTATTGGTATTCTACTGCGCTGGCGCTGGTCATGACCAGCAGTCCCAACAAGAAAAGTATAATCTTTTTCATAATATATTGTGTTTAAAAAAGATTTGTTATCTGCAAAATTAGCAAGCTTTTGTTAATATTACAAATTATCTGTCAACAAATTTAGTCATTTCCACCTTAGAGCCACGCTCAGCGGTGAAATTCTTTAGAATCTCTACTTTTCCAGCCTCTATTTTGACCTTGGCTCCGCTCTGGAACACGCAGCCGTCAATAGTTACTTTGCCAGGGGTCTTGACGATGTTCTTGTGAGTTATCTCACTATCTTCTCGCTCTTGGTGGTGCCGTCGCTGTAGGTGGTGACCTTGATGTTCACTCCCTTGACAGGCTGGGCACTCTCCACGCCGGCGAGGTTGTAGTAACGAACGCTCGCAACGCTTTTGTCCTTTTCCACTTCCTCAACGCCGTCATAGTCGTCCATGGGGAACCACGGATAAATTGACACTAGGTCACCTTGTTTATATAATTCCATAACTAATCCGTAATCAGGAGTCCATCCACATGTTCCCTCATCACCTCCCGTATATGAGAAAACATAATCTAGGGGTGTAATATCTGAGCCAATATAATATAGCCCGTCCTCACAATCAGACAAGTCAATGGCAAATTCACCTACTCCTATGTCATTTCCAACAGGGAAAAAAGGACAAACATTAGTTGTAAGAACTTCAGCAATTGTAAGTTTTTCATCAAAAACACCTGTATCAACATCGCAATGTTGCTCAAATTCTTCTTCACGCTCTTCATCAGTCTTGTCTTCCCAGCGAGCAAGTATGTTCTTACCATAACCCTTAGTTGTGAAATAGGTGGCATTTTCTTTGTCAACCATTACCCATCTTGCTAATTCAGATTTTGATAATCTCACGAAAAAACCATTAAGATTCTGGCTGTCATTGTATAGAGATAGTCTTAGCTTGAATTTGTGAGCTTTACCAGTTGCGTACAATGGATGTATAATAAGCTCAGAGGGACATGGATAGCCCGATCCTGGACCTTGCGCAGTAGCAGCAGAAAAAGTCAATAATAATGCCCAAAGTATAATGTTCTTCTTCATAACAATAAGTTTTAACCAGTTACTAATTGTCGTTCTTTCAATCGCAAAAATAGTGAATTAGAGTTGTAATTCCAATTTTTTATTCAACAAAGTGAGAAATGTATACCTTCGAGCCACGCTCAGCAGTGAAACTCTTGACAATTTCCACCTTTCCAGCCTCTATCTTGACCTTGGCTCCGCTCTGGAACACGCAGCCGTCAATGGTTACTTTGCCAGGTGTCTTTATGGCAAAGGTGGCTCCGTTCTCGATGTTGATGTTTTATTCTGTTGCAGTTATTAAATCGACAATTCCGGACCGAAACAACGGTAATTTTTCCTCTCAAAAAGCTGCACCTATAGGTGTCAGCCAATTGTGGAAGGTGGAACGTGAAACGGCGGTGAGGACACAATAATCTCACAAAGCTGCACCTATCGGTGTCACAAAGTCTTTCAGCATCAATGGGTTGCGTCTCAGCATAAATCAATCAAGCTTGATATTCTGCATTCGACTTGCACCATTGGTCTGCTTACGCAGGATTATTTTTTAATCACCGAGCTTGCGAGGCTTTTTGACCACGGAGTGGCAACTTTGCGAGAGTATCACAACGTTGGTGCTATTCCCTGTGAGGAAACAAATCCTCCAGCGGACAAGGCACGCCTTGTCCCTACAATAATAAAAAACCACAAATTAAACAGATTAATCGGATTTTTTAATCTTCTGAAACACAGAATAATGAAAAAATATAGAGAATCTGTATAATCTGAACAATCTGTGGTTTATTTAATTACTACCGCCTCCGCCTTCGGCGCGGGGATCGATGGTAAGTGTGAAGGGTGAAGGGTGAAGGGTGAAGGGTTAAGTGTTAAGTGGCGCCTGCGGCGCGGGGATGGGAGATCGGTGAGGGCAGCGTAGGGACACAGCCTGCTGTGTCCACCTGCGGCGCTGGTTAATGCATAATGCACAATTCATAATGCACAATCTTGCTGGTGAGGGAGTTGTAGGTACACCTCAATAAGCCACATAATAGATCTATGTGGCAGGGTGATGAGGTATCAATATGTTCAAGGGCTGCGCCTCGGGTTAGAACTGGTTGTAGATGAATGGTTTCACTTCGGCGGAGGAGAATTCAATCACCAGTTGGACTACCACGATGAAGATGGCGAGTTTCACCAGCCAGTGTGTATTGACGAACCAGTCGCTGATGGCCTGGTACACCTTCTTGGGCACGAAGTGCAGTGCGAAGATTACTATCATGAGAATGCACCACGTCTTGCGTGCGGTGAAGAATGGCACAAAATAGGCAGGGTCAAACTCGGTGAACGCCTTCTTAATCACAATCCATGAGTTGGCAATATCGCCGGCGCCAAAGATTGTCATTGTGATGCAAATGAAGGTGAACGCCAAGAGCCATGACACGAATTGCACTCCCTTCTTGTCGCTTGGTAACCAGCGGTCGAGCGGTTTCTTGGTGAACTTGTGTACCACCAGGGCCACGCCATGGGCACCACCCCACACGATGTAGTTCCATGCTGCGCCATGCCACAGTCCGCCCACGAGCATTGTTATCATGAGGTTGAGATACTGACGCGGCTTTCCCTTGCGGTTGCCTCCCAGGGGGATGTAGACATAGTCCATGAGCCAGTTAGAGAGAGTGATGTGCCATCGTTTCCAGAACACTGTCATGTTTTGCGAGCGGTAGGGAAAGTCGAAGTTTATGCCCAGGTCGAAGCCCAGAATGCGTCCCAGGCCTATCGCCATGTCGCTATATCCCGAGAAGTCGCAATAGATTTGCATGGTGAATCCCACCATCGCCATTGCCAGCTCATAGCCGCTGTAGCCCGCTGCTGTGCCAAAGGCGATGGTGCTGTACTGCCCAATGTAGTCGGCAAAGACCGCCTTCTTGATCACGCCAATCATCGCGAGCCAAAAGCCGCTGTAGACCATCTCGCGTGAGGGTTCCCTGTTGGCCTGCAGTTGAGGCAAGAAATCCCTTGCCCTGACAATGGGTCCCATGGCAAGAGCCGGGAAGAAGGAGAGATAGAAGATGTATTCAAGCCAGTTGCTGGTGGGCTCCATCTTGCCCTTATACACATCGACGACATAGCTTATGGTCTTGAACGTGTAGAACGAGATGCCAAGAGGAAGAATCAGGTCAAGTGGCTGGAAATTGCTATGCACCAGTTCGTTGATATTCCAGATAAGAAAATTGGAATACTTAAAGAAACCGAGCAGCGAAACCGATATCACGATGCTCAGCCACAGCCAGAAGCGCTTCATCATGCGAGTGCGCTCCCACTTGATTTGCTTGGCAAAGAACCAGTCGAGAACCGATGTTGCCACAAGCAAGAGGAAGAACCACCCGCTCGACTTGTAGAAGAAATACAGGCTGAATGCGATGACGAAAATCATCATCTTGGTGCGCCTCGACTTGAGCAAGCCATAGATGGGCAGGAATATCAAGAACAGGCACCAGAAGAGCCCACTGTTGAACACCAGCGGCCTGGCAGGGTCGAAACATAAAAGGTTCCACACGTTATGCAGGAAAGTTTCCATATCTAAGATTGTTGGCTCAAGTTTCTAAATCAAGCTGCGCTGGGCTTTAAAATCTTGAGGTTTATTATTGTGATGACAAATTAGGATCCCAGCGGTTGCAAGAGGACGAGGTCGTTAGGTCGTCCCACCTCGCCAGCGGCAGGTTTCTCCATCTTGATGCGATGGGCCGACTTGTTCATTATCCAGCTGGCGATACGGTCCATCCACAGTATCGACGATGGCTTGTCGGGGTGGGCGCCATCCTTCTTGCGGCCGTAGTGCTGGTCGGGGGTATAGGAGAGGTAGAAGCATCCCTCGGGGACACTGCTCTCAATCATCTCGTTGACGCCGGTGTCGGGTTTCCAGTTGGGCGGCCCTATCCACACATAAGGGATATCTCCAAACTGCCTGATTATCTCATCCACATAGCGTTGCCTGTTGTCCTTGATGTCACGCACAAAGAGCTCGTTGCCTCCCAGGCTAAAGATAATGTAATTAGGCTTGTACTTGTCGATGTACTCCTTAATGGTGGTGCGTGTTCCATACACCTCGCTGGTGGCGCTATACCATATCACAGCATAGAAGGTGTGGCCATTTTTCTTGGCATAGGCCGACATGCGCGGGAACAAGCACTCCACCATCGAGTCGCCAATGAACAGAATCGTCTTAGACGTGGTGTCCATCTCGTTCTTGCCTGGTTGTTTCTTGGTGGCTGTAGTGTCGGCAGGCGCAGTCTTCACCTCCTTGCTTTTTTTCTCGGCAAAGAGCGTCTCATTGAATTTGCCTTTCTTCAGGCCAATCATCTCAGAGAGCGAGTCGCTCTGAGAGTAGAGGAAAACCGCCAGTAGCGCCAGTGCCATAATGGCGATCAGGACTCTATAAGATTTTTTCATTTCAATTGATTAATTTCGTTTTACATTTCAAGAAACCTCACTTCAGGGCAAGGCATCACACAAGCCCTGAAGTGAGAGTAGATATCAATAGGTTACTTACCCTTTTTCAACTTGATGCCCAGTCCTGGGATGTCGTGGAGGGTGATCTTGCCGTTCTCAACTGTCATGCCGTCGAATCGGTCGTTGGCGATGAGCAAGTTGCCGTCAAGGTCGGCATAGTCGACCACTGGCGAGAGATTGGCGGCGGCAGTCACAGCACACGATGTCTCGGTCATACAGCCAATCATCACCTTCATGTCGAGGGCACGAGCCAGAGTCACCATCTTGTGAGCCTCGTGCAGACCGGTGCTCTTCATCAGCTTGATGTTGATGCCGTCATACACGCCCTTGAACTTCACGATGTCGGGCAGGCGCTGGAAAGCCTCGTCGGCGATGATGGGCAGTGGCGAGCGCTCGCGCAGCCATGCCGTCTCATCAATCATAGTCTTGTCGAAAGGCTGCTCCACAAAGATGCATCCGCGCTCCTTGAGCCAGTAGCACATCTCGAGTGCTTGCTCCTTACTGGTCCATCCTTGATTGACGTCGACGCAGATGGGCACGTCGGTCATGCTCTTGATGATCTCTACCGTCTCCTTGTCGTTGTCAAGGCCCATCTTCACCTTCAGGAGTTTGTAGGGCGAAGCCTCTTTCACCTTCTGCCTAACCACTTCCTCAGTGTCGATGCCAATGGTGAAGCTTGTTACAGGCGTCTTGGCGGGATTGTAGCCCCAAATCTTGTACCAGGGCTGTCCCATGATTTTACCCAGCAGGTCGTGCAATGCGATATCGACGCTAGCCTTGGCGGCGCGGTTGTTGGGTGCCACGCTGTCGACATAGGACAGGATGTCCTCGATGCAGAATGGGTCGTTGAACTGCGACAGGTCGAGGCTGCTCAAGAACTTGGTAACGCTCTCCACGCTCTCGCCCAGATAGGGAGGCATCGATGCCTCGCCATAGCCAATGATGCCGTCATACTCGAGCTGCACCTGCACGTCGGGGGTGGTAGTGCGGCTGTAACGAGCAAGATTGAACGCATGGCGCAATTTCAACTCATAGGGTGCAAACGACAAGTTCAGTCTTCCTGTCTTTGCTACTTTCTTGGTGGCTTTTCCTTTAGCCGAGATAGAGATGGGAGCCGACGCAGCAATCAAGCCCAGTCCAGTTCCAACCAAAAATTTTCTTCGATTCATGTTATTATTTATTTAGAGTTAATCGATTATTTCTTGAAGTACCAGTTGTGGTCGCGCACGTAGACGATGCCCTTGGTGCCTATCATGCCGTTGATGCGGCTAATGGACAGCGGACTGTAGAGATAGTCGGGGGCTTCGGGGTTGAGGTCGTTGACCTTCACCTGCCCCGAGCAATGGATGTACTTGCCGTCGCGCAGGTAGAGTCCCACATGAGTGACGCGGCCAGTCTTGCTGTTGCCAAAGAACAGCAGGTCGCACAGCTGCGCATCGTGCCAGTCGTCAATCTTGAGGCCCGTGAGCGCCTGCTGCGAAGCGTCGCGCTGCAGGATAATGCCATTGGAGAAGTAGGACACCTTCACCAGTCCCGAGCAGTCGGTGACCTTAGTCGATGTTCCACCCCACAGGTAGCTCGAGCCCATCATGCGACGTGCAGTCTTCTCAATCTTCTTCAGGTCGATGTTTTGTTGCGCCCATTTGTCGAGCTTCTCGACGTTAGAGGCCTGGAGCCATCCAGTGCGACCATCGGGAGTGGCGAGCTCAATCCACTTGCCTTTTTTCTTGACTACCTCGAGAATATTGCCCAGCACAAGGTCGCTCACCGTCTCGTCGCCCTTGGGCTCGGTGACCAGGCGGTCGTCATAGACGGTGACGATGTAACGCTCGGCATTTTTCCACTTATTGAGCTCCTGCTCAGTGACAAACTTCAAAGAGCTCTCGGGCACATAGGCGATATAGTTGTCGGGGCACTGCACTCGGCACCACTCCCCCACTTCGAGCACCCGCAGCGGCATGCCCATGATGCCCTGAGTGGCTATCTCGGCCGAATGGCTGGGCTCGCAGCGCAGCGTTGCTATCGAGAGTTTCACCAGCGCCCACTGCTGCGAGGCAGGCACCTCGCTGGCAAGCACCTTGACATTGTTTTTATAGCTAACGTTCTGTTGGTCAAGCTCGGCATTGATGGCGTCGAGCTGTTCCTGATATCCCACCACTCCATTGATTATGGCAACGTCGCCATCCATTGTAGTGGTCACGTTCCAAATTGCCACTCGCTTGTCGGGGGCGATTCGCGCCTTCAGGTCGCTGAGCAGCTGCCCCACATCGGTTGCCCATACTGTAGTGGCACATGCCACCGCCAGCAGCATTAAAACAAATTTTCTCATTTTTCTATTTTTTCTATAGAGTTAACTTTCAGTCCCGATTTCCATGTGTCGTAGTAGAGATTGCCCTTGCGCCACTCCACTTCGCCTGGCTGGAAGTCGACCGTCTCGCTGCGGATGTATTTCTTCTCAGGGCTCAGGCGGTCGCCAATGCTCTCGTTAGATGCCATGCGGTAGAGGTCGATACCAGTGGTGTAGTAGCTGTTCATGGGAGTTCCCACAGCGCTGCGGCCAAAGGATTGGTCGGTAGGCACCCATCCCACGCCCTCAAAGTAGGTCTCGGCCCAGTCGTGCCAGTTCACCTCATCGGGGTGAATCATCCATCCGCTCTCCCAGCGCGCTGGGATGCCCAGGCTGCGCACGAGGGTGATGTAGAGCAACGCCACCTGTCCGCAGTCGCCATGACCGTTGGCAAGCACATATTCGGGCATGTTCTTTATAGTGCTGTACTCACGGGCGCCAGCCCAGGGATAACGCATCGAGATCCAGTCAAAAATCATCGAGGCCTGCAGCACAGGGTTCTTCTCCTCGCCCACTATTTCGCGGGCAAGCGCGCGAGTGTCGTCGGTGATGATAATGTGCGGGGCATGGTTGCCGGTGAATTCCTTGTACTCGGCACGGTTCTTGTCGTAGGGCTCAACCATCGCCACCAGGTCTTGCTGGGCGATGTGCCGCTCGGCAACGTCGTAGCTGAAGGTGTATTCAAAGTGAGTGGGCTTGCCTTTCTGCGCCACCGCCTCCATATACACCGTGTGGTGCTTGCTGCCCTGGCTCATTGTCACTGGTCTGTTGCTCGACTCGAGCTTGATGTTCTTCTGCCTCATGTTCTGGTAAGGGAACGGCATCCACACGCGCAGCGTCTCGCCATCGGGTACCACATCGGCATTCACGTCGAGGTGGAATGTGATGTTCACATGACGCCAGTCGCGAATGCCCTTCTCGTCGGCAGGACACTGCATTGCCTCGAGGTAGTACTTGCGGCGTATGTCATAGGTCTCCTGCTTCTCGGCCTCTTGCTCTTCCTTGAGTTCGCCAGCGAGCAGCCACAGGTTTCTCACCGACTTACGGAACCACCACTCCTGACCGTCGATTATCATGTACTCGATCTTGCGGTCGCGTTTCCACTTGGCAATCATCGCATCGGTTGCCGTGGGCATCTTCTCAAGTATCAACTTCTTGCCCTCCTCGGGGGTCATGGTGAAATCCTTGCGAATCCTTCCCATGATGGTGTTTAACGAGTCGATGCGCACCTCTTGTGCCACCTGAGTCTTCTTGGGCAGAGACTTCATGAGTGCCTCGGCTTTCTTGAACTCTCCTTGATTCATCAAGTCCTCAACTTGTTGCAGCCAGCCGTCCTGAGACCAAGCAACAGCGGCAATCATTGCGACAGCGGTTGTTAACAATAACTTCTTTACCATTTCTACATTAAATTACTTTGCCCACCAGGGCGCTTTACAATGTTCAAACTACAAAAATACTATTTTTTTCTAAATTGAACACATAAATATAAATTTTTTTGTTGGTGGCCTAGAAAAGTGGAAGGTTTTAAGTGTTAAGGGTGAAGTGTTAAGTGTTAAGTGGCGCCTGCGACGCGGGGAATGTAAATCGTGGATGGAGGATCGGTGAGGTAATTGTAGGGACAACGCGTGCGTTGTCCGAAAACGGAGAACACGCTGATTACCAAACGACTGCCTCTTGCGGACAAGGCGCGCCTTGTCCCTACAATAATAAAGAACCACAAATTAAACAGATTAATCGGATTCTTTAATCTTCTGAAACACAGAATCATGAAATAATATAGAGAATCGGTTTAATCTGAACAATCTGTGGTTTATTTAATTGTTGCCGCCTCGGCCTTTGGCGCAGGGATAGTGGATCGTGGTGTAGCCAGGTCAAACTAATTTCAGTCTCTTGAGCGGCCCATGAGGATGAGGATATAGTAGACGAGGGTTGCCAGGGAGCTCAATGCTGCCACTACATAGGTGTAGGCGGCTGCGTGGAGCGCGTCCTTGGCATGCTGGGTTTTCTCGCCTTGAGTGATCCCGGCGCTCTCGAGCCAAGCCACAGCGCGGCGGCTGGCGTCGACCTCAACAGGGAGGGTGACGAAACTGAACAAGGTGGTCATAGCGAAGAGTCCTATCCCCACCCACATCACAACGGGGAAAATCTCGATGAGCATGATGCCCGCCAGCAGCACCCAGGTGACCCAGGTGGAGGCAAAACTCACCACTGGCACCAGTTGCGAGCGCAGCTTGAGGGGAGCATATCCGCGGGCGTGCTGCAAGGCGTGTCCACACTCATGAGCAGCAACCGCCGCCGATGCCACACTGTTGACCGAGAACACCACATCGCTCAGGTTCACGGTGCCGTTGGCAGGGTTGTAATGGTCGGTGAGCTGGCCGTTGACACTGGTGACCTGCACATTGTTCACGCCATTGTCGTGCAGCATCTTAGCCGCCACATCACGTCCAGTGAGCGGCAAGTCAAGGGGTTCCTGAGAATACTTTGCAAACTTGTTCTTGAGCGACTGCTGCGCAACAAAACTCAATATCGCAACACCTATAAAAAGAATGTATACTATGCTCATAATTCAAACTGATAGAAAAGAAGTCGTCAAAACCGTTAAAAAAACAAAAAACATCAATTTGATGAAAAAAAAACTTCGTTTTTTCTTTCATTATCAAATTTTGATGTAAATTTACACCGTTTTTCTGAAATGACCAAATATTATTAGAAAAACTCAACTAAATTTATTGTTTTAATTTACTAACTAAAATTTATTGTAAAGTTATGAAAAAGTTATTTTTGTTGTTTGTAGCTGTTGCTACCATGTCACTTGTTTCTTGCAACAACACCGCTACCGAGGGTTCTGAAGTTGCCAGCGATTCTACTCAAGTTGAGAACGCTACCGATAGCCTTCCTACCGATAGCCTTCCCGCCGAGGTTGCCGAGGGTCTTGAGAACGTTCAGAACGAGGCTGCTGCTGTTGCCGAGGGCACTGAGGCTGTTCCTGCTGCTGCTGTAGAAGAGGCTAAGGATGCCGCTGCTGCCGAGGTTGACGCTAAGAAAGAGAACGTAAAGGAAGCTGCCAACGAGCTCAAGGACGCCGCTAAGGATGCTGCTAAGCAAGTGGGCGACGCTGCTAAGGATGCCGTTAAGAAGGCTGGCGATGACGCTAAGGACGTAGCAAAGGACGCTATCAACAAGGGTGCTGATGCTGCTAAGAACGCCATCAACAACGCCATCGACAAGGCTAAGAAGAACTAATAAATTCTCCAAAAAAGCTTAAGGGGAAGCACCACAATGCTTCCCTTTTTCATTATTTGTATTTATGACAAAGGACCAACTCATAGAACAAGCCCAGCGCGCCTTAGACATCAAAGCGCTCAATGCCATGCAAGAAAAAGTGCTGGATTGCTGGTGCGACAGTGCAGGCGACCTGGTGGTGTATTCCCCCACTGGCAGTGGCAAGACCCTCGCCTTTGCCATGGCGGCACTCATGACGCTTGACCCACATGCCAGCGAGACCCCTCAGGTCCTTGTCATTGCCCCGTCGCGCGAGTTGGTAATCCAGATTGCCGGAGTCATAAAGAAACTATCGCCCCTCACGCTGGTGACCTCGTGCTACGGTGGCCACCAGTCGGCCGACGAGAGCAACTCGCTGCGCTCACGTCCTCTCGTCGTGATCTCCACCCCAGGCCGCTTGGTCGATCACATCAATCAAGGCAATATCGAGCTTGCGGGCATAAAGAGCCTGGTTCTCGACGAGTTTGACAAGTCGCTCGAGCTGGGTTTCAGCGACGAGATGAGCACCATTCTGCGCCACTGCCCTGATGATGCCCGCAAAATCCTCACCTCGGCAACCGTCATCGAGCACATGCCCCGCTTTGTAAAGCTCAACAACTGCCACACCATCAACATGCTGGCGTCGCAAGCCCTCGCGGTTGACTCACGCCTGACATTGTGGCACGTTGCTGTCCAGGGCGCCAGTCCGCTCGACACCTTGCTGAAACTGCTCCTCGACATCCCCAACGAGCGCACTATCGTCTTTGCCAACACCCGCGAGAGTGCCCAGCAAGCATTTCTGTTCCTCATGAAAAACACGATGCCAGCAGCCCTCTATCATGGCGCACTTGAGCAGATAGAGCGTGAGAAGGCAGTGACACTGTTCAACAACGGCAGCGTGATGGTGCTCGTTGCCACCGACCTGGCGGCACGCGGCCTTGACATTGCCAGTGTGAAGCACATCATCCACTACGAGCTGCCTCTCACCCAGGAAGTGTTCACCCACCGCAACGGCCGCTCGGCCCGCGTCGACGCCACCGGCGACGTCTACCTCATCACCACACCACAAGAGCCACTGCCCCACTACACTGGCGATTGCAAGCAGTACATCATGAAAAACCGCTGCCACGCCAAGCGCTCCAGCATCGCCACCATGTACATTAGCGCCGGCAAGAAGGAAAAAATCTCGCGTGGCGACATCTTGGGATTCCTGTCGAAGAACTCCACTGCAACAGCACCTGGCGACATAGGCGCAATCAGCATCTTCGACCACTATGCACTCGTAGCACTGCCAGCAGCAAAGATTGAGCAGACAATAAAAGAAGTTTCACCTTTTAAACTCAAAAAGCAAAAGGTGAAACTAAGCGTTGCACGACCGCAGCTGCGGTTTACCAAGCGGTAACTTTTTCCCGCTATTGCTGTGCCAGCTGGCCGAAGAGCTGGTCGAGCACCTCGACAGGCTGAGCCCCTACTATCTTGTCAATCACTTCGCCTTGTGGCGACAGAATCACCATGGTGGGCACGCCGGTAATGTTGTACTGTTGAGCCAGCTGTGGCTCCTCGTCAACATCAATCTTCTTGATGTCGATCACGTCGCCATATTTCTTCTTCATCTGCTCAATGGCTGGCGCCATGGCCTTGCACGGACCGCACCAGGTGGCAAAGAAGTCAATCACCACAATCTTGTCATGATTGACGTTATCCTGAGCTTGTTCTTCCTGGACCGATTCATCTTCAACCGCACCTTCTTGAGAACTAGCCTTCTCCTGCTCAACAACTGAATTATCGTTAGACCTTGCCGAAGCACTGCTTGACTGTGTGCTAGAGTTGCAGCCACACAATCCGCAGGAGATCAATGCGCACAGTAATGCGCCGTAAAACAATTTAGTTATTTTCATTTTTCTATTTCGCTTGGGGTTATTGTAATTCACCTTTACCTTGTCTGATAATCTCGGGCTCCGATCCAGTGCAGTCAACCACAGTAGATGGGATGAGACCACCACGACCAGAGTCAACCACAATATCTACACTACTGCCCAACGCCTCGGCGATGAGCTCGGGTTCGCAGCGGTAGTCATCATCACGAGCTGGTACTGATGTTGTGAGAATGGGATGTCCCAACTCCTGCTCGATAGCAGTAGCAATCTTGTTTTGCGGAATGCGGATACCTACCGTGCGGCGGCCCTTGAACGCCTTGGGCAGCTTCGACATCGCGGGGAAGATGAACGTGAAGGGTCCCGGCAGGTTGTTCTTCATGAGACGGAACTGCGTGTTGTCAAACTTGGCATACTGCGCCACCTCGCTGATGTCGCTACAGATGATTGACAAATTAGTCTTTGCCGACTTCATCGCCTTCAACGAGCAGATGCGCTCAATGGCCTGATTGTTAAGGGCGTCGCAGCCAATGGCGTAGACCGTGTCGGTGGGATAGACAATGATGCCTCCGTCGCGCAGCACGCTGGCAATCTCCTCGATGTGACGCGCGTTGATGTTTTCTTCTATTATCTGTAATACCTTCATAACTTATTATTACTTATTGGAATGTTTTTATTGTTGTTTCAAAACACGTTGCGCTGGCATATTTCTCGAGAAGCGATGCCGTCCAGCTCACAGCCTCGTCAAGTGGCATCTCGGGAGCAAAAGCGTTGATGTTGATTTGCACATGAGAGGTCTCGGGGGTGAACTTCGTGCGCTCCTCGTCGCTGGTGGGAGTCGCCACACCGCCCTGCGCGTCGCGGTACACGGGCAGCCCCTCGATGTTGAGTGGTCCGCGACCTATGCCGCAATAGGCCTCGTCCTTCTCGCCCACTCCCATCGTGAGGGTGTCGCCCACGAGTTTGTCGGCATCAAGTCCGCTAATGGCATATCCACTCTTGATCGACACCAGGTTCACCACATCGATGAGAGTGGTGAGGCGGTACAATCCCAGCCCGCGAATGATGCGGCGGCACAGTGCCTCGCTCGCCACGCGGTAGCGGCCCGGGTCCTTACCCAGTGCCTTGTAGAGCCGTCGTGTGGCGGCAATGGCAGGGCGCTGGTTGACAGCCAGCAACTCATAGGTCTGCGCTATGGCTTTAGCTTCGTTCTCAATCTCTTGCCACAGCTCATCGCTGGTGTCGCCGTTTACCACCTGAGCCCTCAGGAGCCCTATCTGTGTGGCGGGGCACACCTCCAGGATGCGCGGGTCAATTTCAACATTAATCATGATAAAATAATATTTTTCTGCAAAATTAATACAAAAATCGGTTTTTTTGTCTATTTTTGCAAAATCATTAGCATGACATTACTTTTTATCATTTAATTAATACACAATGAAACATCTTTTTCTTACACTCATTGCTGCCAGCTTAGTGCTTGGAGCAATGGCCGACGACAAAGTCGTTAACCCCGACAGCACTGGTTTCAAGTTCACCGATGTTAAGGTAGTGAAATCTACTCCAGTAAAAGATCAAAACAAGTCAGGAACATGCTGGTGCTACTCAAGCAACACTTTCTTTGAGAACGAAATTCTGCGCAAGACAGGTAAAGAAGTTCACCTGAGCGAGGGATTTGTTGTTTACCACTGCTATCTCGACAAGGCTATCAAGAACGTGCGCATGGACGGCACGAGCAACTTCGCCGAGGGCGGCGCAGGACTCGATGTAGCCTATGTGTGGGAGAACTACGGTATGGTGCCCAATGACGTGTACACTGGCATGACCTATGGCGACAAGAAATTCAACACTGCCGAGCTCACCGCTATGCTCCAGGGCATGGTAAACGTGGTGAACCAGCGCAAGCTCAAAAAACTCACCCCATCGTGGATGGACGGCTTCAAGGGCGTTCTCGACGGATACATGGGCAAGCTCCCCGAGACTTTCACCTGGGAGGGCAAGACCTACACCCCACAAAGCTATGCCGCTTCTCTGCCATTGAACATGAACGACTACATCTCTATCACTTCGTTCACTCATCACCCATTCTACAAGCCATTCGTTCTTGAGGTTGCCGACAACTGGACTTGGGAGCAGTCACAGAACGTGCCCATCGATGAGCTGTGGGAGATTGCCAACTATGCCATCGAGAAGGGTTACTCTATCGCTTGGGGTGCCGACGTGAGCGAGCGTGGCTTCCAGTGGCGCAAGGGTTATGCAGTACTCGTTAAAGAGAAAACCGAGGAAGACCTCAACGGCACCGACCGTGCTCGCTGGGATCAGCTTAGCGACAAGGACCGCGACGCACAGCGCTGGGAAATCAAGGGTCCAGGCAACGAGCAGACTGTTACTCAAGAGAGCCGCCAGATGATGTTTGACAACAAGGAGACCACCGACGACCACGGAATGGTTATCGTGGGCACAGCCGTTGACCAGGAAGGAAACAAGTACTTCAAGGTACAAAACAGCTGGGACACCAACCAACTCTATCACGGTTTCTTCTATGTTAGCGAGGCATTCTTCAAAGCCAAAACAATGAACATCATTGTTAACAAAGAGGCTATCCCCGCTAAGATTGCAAAGAAGATGGGTCTCTAATCAATGCACAATGCATCCTGTGATGCATAACTCACACAATAAACGCTCTAAGCCGCGGCTTAGAGCGTTTTTCTTTCATAGTTCCACAACACTTAATGTAGTGACACAGCCCGCTGTGCGGGGATCGAAGACCGCGAGTCGGAGATCGGGCGTGCCTTGTCCGCTAGAGGCAGTTTTTTGGAAATCAGCACTTTCGCCGTTTTCGGACAACGCACGCGTTGTCCCTACATCGACGCAATTTCCACCTTGCGACAGTGCTTTGCACTAAAAATTATTTCTTGTCATTTTAGCGCTTTTGCGCCCAGATTTTAAAACAAACAATTTTAGAGCCGCATGCTCTCTAATTTTCATGTGCGCCAGCATATGGCAAAAGAAAAGAGTATCTAACGCAAGCGCGCATTGATTAATCCGCAGGCGGACAACGCACGCGTTGTCCCTACAATTCCCTCACCGATCCTCGATCACCCATCCCCTATCCTCGCGCCACAGGCGCTACTTCATTTTTTCCAGGTCTTCGCTGGCTTGTTCCCATTGCGCCATCACGTCCTCGAGTTGCTGGTTGAGGGCGGCGTGCTTGGTGTAGATCTCTGGGTCGGAGGCGTTGCCTTGTGCTAGTTGAGCCTCAATCTCGGCTATCGCCGCCTCGGTGTCGGCGATCTGCTGCTCGAGCGTTTTCACACGTTTCTCGGCACGGCGAATCTCACGCTCGTGCTCCTTTTGCTCCTGATAACTGAGTTTTGAAGCAGTGACCACCTTTTCCTGCTGCTGCGCCACTACCCTATCTTTCCTCTCCAGTTCCTGCAGCGACTGGATCTTCTTCTTCTCGAGGAACTCATAGATGCCGCACAGGTGTTCACGCACGCGATGGTTGCCAAACTCATAGACCTTGCTCACCAGTCCGTCGAGGAAATCGCGGTCGTGGGATACCACAATCACAGTGCCATCGAAGTCGGCGAGGGCGCTCTTGAGGATGTCCTTGGTGCGCATGTCGAGGTGGTTGGTGGGCTCGTCGAGGATGAGCAGGTTCACTGGCTGGAGCAGCAGTTTGAGCATCGCCAATCGTGCTTTCTCTCCTCCCGAGAGCACCTTCACCTTCTTCTCGCTTGCCTCACCGCCAAACATGAACGCGCCCAGCAAGTCGTTGATGCGCGAGCGTATGTCGCCCACTGCCTCATAGTCGATAGTGTCGTGCACCGTTATCTCTTGATTGAGCAGTTGTGCCTGATTCTGAGCAAAATAGCCCACCTTCACGTTGTGTCCTATCTTGAGGCTACCGTCGAAGGGTATCTCGTTCATGATACACTTCACGAGAGTAGACTTGCCGGCACCATTCTTGCCCACAAACGCCACCTTCTCGCCGCGCTTGATGGTGAAAGTGACGTCGCTGAACACGTTGAGCGAGCCGTAACTCTTTGCCACATCCTGGGCAATCACAGGATAGTCGCCCGAGCGTGGCGCTGGTGGGAACTTAAGGCGCAGCCGCGAGTTGTCCACCTCGTCAATCTCGATGCGCTCCACCTTGGCAAGCTGCTTGATGCGGCTCTGCACCTGCACTGCCTTGGTGGCCTTGTAGCGGAACTTCTCGATGAAGTCCTCGGTGTCCTGAATCATCTTCTGCTGGTTGTCGTAGGCTCGGCGCTGCTGCTCCAGGCGTTCCTTGCGCAGCTCCACAAAGTGGGAGTAATTGACCTGATAGTCATATATCTTACCCAGCGAAATCTCGATGGTGCGGGTGGTCACATTGTCGATGAAGGCACGGTCGTGGCTCACGAGCAGCAAGGCACCGCGGCGGGTCTTGAGGAAGTCCTCGAGCCACTGGATCGACTCGATGTCGAGGTGGTTGGTGGGCTCGTCGAGCAACAGCACGTCGGGGCGTTGAAGCAGGAGCTTGGCAATCTCCACACGCATGCGCCAGCCACCGCTGAACTCGCTCGTGTGCCGCGAGAAGTCGCTGCGCTCAAAGCCCAGACCCAGCAGAGTCTTCTCGAGCTCAGCCTCGTAGTTCTCGCTCTGCATCATCGCGCGCACGTCGGTCTTGAGCGACAGCCGCTCGAGCAACGCCTGGTAGTCGTCGCTGTCGTAGTCGGTGCGAGAGGCAATCTCCTCGTTGATGGCATCAATCTCGCGGTCAAGCTCCTTCACATGGTCAAAGGCCTTGGCGGCCTCCTCGCGCAGCGTGCAGTCGTCAACGAGCCGCATCTGCTGCGGCAGGTAGCCAATGGTCACGTCGCTGGGCTTCGACACACTGCCACCAGTGGGCGCCTGCAGGCCTGCTATAATCTTGAGCATAGTAGACTTGCCAGCACCATTCTTGCCAACAAGAGCGATGCGGTCGTTCTTGTTGATCACATAGTTTATATTGTCAAACAACGGCCGAGCACTGAACTCAACCTTGAGGTTTTGGATAGAAATCATCGTCGCATTCTAAAAAACGCCACAAAATTACATATAATCTCACGCAAATCTCTCAAATAAACGCAAAATGTGTTTGAAAAACAACAACTTCAAGACAAATTATTTTGTTTTTGTTTTTTTAACAATAAAACTTTACATATATGTGAAGTTTGCGCGTTTTTTTTCTTACCTTTGCAAAAAAGAAACAACATGGATAAAGAAGCAACTTTAAAACTGATTGAACAAAACGATAATGTGGGCATGTACTCCATATGCTTTATGGATGACAACATCAGCGAATTTGAGAAATTCATGGCAAAATGCCGCAAAAATTCTCGAATTCAGCCAGAGTATCAAACAATCCTGCTTGCATTAGAGAAAATAATGGAAAAAGGGGCATTAGAACGTTTCTTCAGAGCCGAAGGCAAAATGAGTGACAACGTTGTGGCACTGTCTCTCGACAGCCGCAAACTTCGTTTATATTGCTTGCGACTATCTGATAAAATTTTGATTCTAGGCAATGGAGGAATAAAAACCACACGAACATATCAGGAGGATGAAACACTATTAGGATATGTTTGCACTCTCCAAACTTTCAATGAACTTCTTAAAGAAGCCCAACAGAAAGAATTGATAAAGATTTATGGCACAGTGATCACCAATATTGACAACACAATTTTTGAGTTATGAATACAATGTTTCGAGAAGAGTTGGCGTCAATTCCCAGCAACGTTAGGGCTCAATTCAACTTGACTTATGACGTTGCCGAACGACTTGACTCCCTGCTAACCCAAAAGGGCATAACACAACGCGCCCTAGCCCAGAAGTTAGGGAAGCGAGAATCAGAAGTGTCAAGATGGCTTACCGGCCGACATAATTTCACCCTGCACACAATAGCACTTATTGAAGATGCCATTGGTGAAAAACTAATAGAGGTCACCAACTAATAAAGGCATAACCTTGCTTGTTTGTTAGAGCATTCTGCGTCTACGCGTCGGCGAAGACCATTCCATCGTCGAGGGTGATGTGCAGCTTGGTGTACTCGCAATGGAAATCATTCTTCAATCGGTCGAGATATCGGCGGCATTCCCACTTGCACATGGGCAGGTCGTGAAGGAGATAGTTGCCACAAGCCTCGGGCTTAGTGGCAGGCACCTCGCTTTGGGTAATAATCCACTCGAGGCATTCTATTGTGAGGCGACGCACGTCGTCTACGCTATAAGTGCCAGTCATGATGAGATACATGCCCGTGAGGCATCCCATGGGCCCCACATACACCACATCATCTTTCACAGCCGAATTGCGAAACCATGTAGCCATTAGGTGCTCCAGGCTGTGAATGGCGGCAGGAGCCATGGCAGGTTCCTCGTTGGGCGTTGTGATGCGCAAGTCATAGGTCGTGAATCCCTTATCCACTCGCGACACATAAATGCCTGGTTTTAAACGGGTGTGATCGATTGTGAAACTTTGTATTACTTCCATAACTTATCTTCGATTAGTTCTAAGAAACGATTATTGTGGTGTTGTGCTCAAATATTTATAGAGAACTCGTCGGCGTCGCGCCAGGCGGGGAATTTCTCGCGGAATCGTGCCAGGTCGGCAGGTGAGAGGTCGGCCTCAATGATGGGCGAAGTGCTCCTCTCCCCTATTATCTTTCCTTTGTAATCAATAATCCATGAGGCGCCAAAGGCATATTCCAGCCCACGCGGGTCGGTGCCACAGCGGTTCACTCCACACACGTAGCACTCGTTCTCGATGGCACGAGCCTGCAGCAGCGTTTTCCACGCGTTGTATCGCACCTTGGGCCAGTTGGCCACGACAATGAGCACGTCGTAATTGTTGTTCACATTGCGGCAGAAGACCGGGAATCGCAGGTCGTAGCACACAATGAGCTTGATGTTCATGCCACGGAAGCGGAACACTGGTGCGGCAGTGACACCCTGGTTATACACCTGTTGCTCTCCCGACATGGTGAACAAGTGGCGCTTGTCGTAGAAAATCTCCTCGTCGTTAGGCTCAAGGAAAAAGGCGCGGTTGTAGAGCTGACTTGCGGTGCTGGCAAGGAAACTGCCAGCAATTGCCACGTTGTAGTAGCGCGACAGGTCCTTGAGATATCTTATCGTCTCTCCAGTGTTGCGCTCGGCGAGTTGGCGTGCCGACTCATCAACAATAAATCCCGTTGTGAACAGCTCGGGCAGGACCACGACATCGGTCTCGTCGCTCAGATTCTTGAAGTTCTGACTCAACTGCTCAAGATTGGCATACTTGTCGCCCCAAGCGACATTATCTTCGATTAGCGCTACGTGTAAATTTCGGGAAATCATGATGTAAATAGTTATTCTTCTAGTCCTGTTGCAAACTTCTCGGGGTATCGGGCACCTTTCCCCTTGTTGATGTAATATTGTTTAATGGCAAGCATGTCGGCATCCACATCGCCAGTAGGCTCAAAGATACAGTCCAGGCAGGCTATCTTTTCCTTGTAATCAAAATATCCCAGCACAATGGGCACGTCGGCCTCCTTAGCCATATACAGGAAACCCTTGTGCCAGTGTGGGTTGCGGCTTCTTGTCCCCTCGGGAGTAACTGCCACAGCCAGCGTCTCATGCCGGTTGAAGCTGTCGATGACGCCTCCAGTAACGTTGGTGCGTCGCTCGCGCGACACCGGCACTCCCCCAAGTGCAAAGAGCAGATACTTGAGCGGGAAGAAGAACCAGGTGTCTTTCATCAAGAACCCGGCTTTCATTCCCACCGAGTGAATAGCCAGCTCGCCCATGATGAAGTCCCAGTTGCTGGTGTGAGGTGCAACGCAAATCACGCACTTCTTGAGGGGAGGAATATTCACAACGAACTTCCACCCATGGTTCTTCATTATGCGGCCAGCAATTTTTCTCAAGATTATTCAGTATAAAATGAGTCAAGAAGAGTGTCAAAACCCGGAAAAAATTCCGAATTTTGGCACTCTTTGGTAAAAAATTATTTTGCCTTAGCGAGAGCGTTCATTTGCGAAACAATCTTCTCGCTCTCCTCTTTCATGTAGTTGGCAAGAGCCTTCTCCACAGCTTTGAAATAGGTGCGGCGCGCCTTCTTGTATTCCTTGCCGCTGGCAAAGTCCTTAGGCACCTTGTCGAAATCGACCGACACGCGGTTCACTGCCTCGGCCTGAAGCAGCGCGATGTCGAGGACGATCTTGTCCCAGTCTTCGGGATTGGTGTTCTCAAAAGTGTTTTGAGCAAAGAAGCACTCACCTGCCATTTCGCCACATGCGTAGCCAATGGCTTTTTTCAATTGTCTTTTGTTAGCCATAATGATACTTGGAATGTTTTATTTAAAATGTTAGTACTGGTATTGACAACTCGTGATGCCAATACCAGTAAAGAATAATAATATTAATCAGGCGATGCCCAGGTCGCGGCAGATGGTGTCGATTTTCGCCTCGGCCCACTCGTTCTTGGCATCATACTCCTGAGCGCTCTCGAGCTTGTCGTGAACCTCGATGTAGAACTTAATCTTGGGCTCGGTTCCCGAAGGACGAATCGAGACCTTAGTGCCATCCTCGGTGTAGTATTGAAGCACGTTGCTGGTAGTGGGCATCTCCATCTTGGTGACCTTACCAGTCCTTACATCGAGTTCCTCAAGACTCTGGTAGTCCTTGATAGTGACCACTGGCGAGCCAGCGATTTCCTTTTGAGGATTCTCGCGGAAGTTCTTCATCATTGCCACAATCTCCTCGGCGCCACTCTTGCCCTTGCGTACCACCGAGATGCCGCGCTCCTTAGAGTAGCCATAAGTGAGGTAGAGGTCGATGAGCATCTCATTCATTGTCATGCCCTTGTCCTTAGCCCAAGCCGCAATCTCGCACATGAGAGGAATTGACGATACCGAGTCCTTGTCGCGGGCAAAAGTCTCGGGCAGGAAGCCATAGCTCTCCTCGCCACCACCCAGGTAGCGTCCCTTGCCTTCCATCTCACGCATCACGGTTGCAATCCACTTGAAGCCAGTGTAGCAGTCAAACATCTTCACGCCCAGCTTGTCGGCCATGCGCTTGATAGTCTCACTGGTAACGATGGTCTTCACGATGTACTCATCGCCAGTGAGCATACCCAGCTCGCGGTTGCGTGTGAGCAGATAGTAGTGGAAGATAATCTGAATCTGGTTGCCGTTAACCAGCTCATACTTGCCCTTGTTGTTCTTGAACACGACGCTGATGCGGTCGGCATCGGGGTCACTGGCAAGAGCGATGTCGGCTTGAGTCTCCTCGGCCTTGTCGATAGCCATCTGCATGGTGGGAGCGTTCTCGGGGTTGGGTGACTCAACAGTTGGGAAGTCGCCACTCATCACGTCCTGCTCTGGCACATGGATGATGTTCTTGAATCCCCAGCGCTCGATAGAGCGTGGAATGATGTAGCGTCCCACGCCATGGATTGGGGTGTAGACAATCTTGAGGTCGCTGTGGCGCTCGTTGACCTCAGGACTGAGCGACAGCTCATGGATGTCCTCGATATACTGGTCGTCGAGTTCCTTGCCAATAATCTCGATCAAATCAGGATTACCCTCAAATTTAATCTCGCTGATGTCCTTTATGTTGTTGACATGGTTGATGATGTTCACATCATGAGGCGACACCACCTGTGCGCCATCGTCCCAGTAGGCCTTATAGCCGTTATACTCCTTGGGGTTGTGAGAGGCAGTGATGTTCACACCACTCTGGCATCCCAGTTTCCTGATGCCATAAGACACCTCGGGAGTGGGTCGTGGTCCCTCAAAGAGATAGACCTTGATGCCATTGGCGCTAAAGATGTTGGCAACCGTCTCGGCAAAGAGGCGGCTGTTGTTGCGCACGTCGTGTCCCACAATCACCTTGCGCTCGGGAAGGTCCTTGAACGCCTCGTTGATATAGTTGGCAAGTCCTTGAGTAGCAGCGCCCACGGTGTAGATGTTCATGCGGTTGCTGCCGGGTCCCATAATGCCACGCAGTCCACCTGTTCCAAACTCCAGGTCCTTGTAGAACGCCTCGATGAGCTCGGTCTTGTCGTCGGCCTCGATCATGGCTTTGACTTGCGCACGTGTTTCCTCGTCATATCCCTCACCCAGCCATTGCTGAGCTTTGAGAGTCAACTCTTGAATCAGTTTCTCGTCATTCATAGTAGTAAATATTATTTATCATTTTATTATTTTCCACAAAGATAATGTTTTTTCGGCAATCGTGCAAATTTCATCCCTCAACTGAAGAAAGTCTTGAACACCTTAATCATGTTGATGTGGTCGTCGCACGAAGCGGTCTCCCTTGCCGAGTGCATAGCCAGTAACGGGTTGCCCACGTCCACGCCCTCGATGTCGATCTGGCCAGTGAGGATGTTGCCCAGAGTAGAACCACCTGCCACATCGCTGTGGTTGATGAAGTACTGGCAAGGCGAGCCAGCTGCATCACACAGGTTCTTGAAGATGGCTGCCGAGTGGGCATCGCTCATATACTTGCAGTTGGCATTAATCTTGATGCAAGGTCCACTGCCCATAGTGGGATGATTGGTGGGGTCATATTTCTCACTGTAGTTGGGGTGATGGGCATGTGCATTGTCGGCACTCACGAGGAAGGTCTTCTGCAAGGCGATGCAGTAGTCGTCGTAGTTGCAGCCTTGCGACTCTGCCATGCGCTGGAGCACATTGGCAAGCACTGGCGAGCCAGCGCCCTGCTTAGTGCCGCTGCCTGTTTCCTCGTTGTCGAAGATGGCTGCGATGCAGGTGGCATTCTCGTCGGTTGCCTCGGTGATGGCGGTGATGGCGGCGTGAGCCATGCTCAGGTCGTCGAGCCTTCCCGAAGAGATGAACTCATTGTTGAGCCCAAAGGTGCAAGCCGGAGTGGTGTCGTAGAGCAGCAAGTCAAAGTCGAGTATCTCATCAATCTTCACGCCCAGCTCCTGTGCCACAAGATTGACAAGCATGTTGCCAGTCTCAAAGTCGTTGTTCACCTTGGCGATGATGGGCAGCATGTCCTTCTGCTTCGACAGTGGATTACCCTCATTAACCGCACGGTTGAAGTGGATTGCCAGATGCGATATTTGCATCAATGGACGGTCAATCTTGATGTTTCTCGACACCACCTCAAGAGGACTGTCGCCCTTGAGAATTACTCGTCCTGCTATTGAGAGAGGGCGGTCAAACCAGGTGTAGAGAATGGGACCACCATAGACCTCGGTGTTGAGTTTCACGATGCCGCCATCGCTGCGCATCTCGGCATTGGGCTTGATGCGGAAGCAAGGCGAGTCGCTGTGGGCAGCCACAATCTTGTAGCCAGTATCCTTGATGGGCTTGTTGCCAACCCTCACGGCAAAAATTGCCGAATCGTTCTTGGTGAAAAAGAACTTCTCTCCGGCTTTAGCCGTCATTTTCTCGCACAGTTTCTTCTCCTTGAATCCATTTTCCACAAGAATGCCCTTCATTGTGTCGACGGCAAGGAAATTGCACGGACTGTTGTCCATGAACTTGAGTAGTGAATCAATGTAGTTAGTCTTCATGTATCTAGTAAATGATTAATATTGATCAAAATATTGGTTGTTGCTGGTGTTGAGCGAGTGCAGTGCGCGCATCACGTTGCACAGGGTCTGCCCCCAGTATTCGCCAAATTGCCCTTTGCACTCATCAAGGATCTGGCGTTGCTCCTCGGTGTTGAGGTCACGCAGCGAGGCTATCAGGTTGTAGAACACTTGATAGAGGTCGGCAAGGTTCTCCGAGATTGACGTGGCGATGGGAGTGTCGGAATATTTCATGTCGTCGAGGAACACCTCAAGATACACATCCTCCTCGCCCATAACCGCGGCAATATTGTTCTTCACCGCGTCGTAGCTGGGCTCGTCGAGAGCCTGAGAGATCACTGCATCGAAGAATTCGAGACTGGGCTCAATGTCGAGGGCAGTGATATAGATGCGTGGCAAGAGTTTGAGCAGCGATTCCACCAGTTGCTCTCGCTGCTGGTCAAGGCAGTTCTCAACGAGCTGGCAGTACTCATTGGTCAAGGCTATGAAAGCCAGACTTGTGGGTGACAATTTATCGGTTTCCATCATTCATGTATAGTTTATTCTTGACAATATATTTTTCCACTGCCTCGGGCACATAGAACGAGACTGGCAGCAGTTTCTCCAGCCTCTGCCTGATGAGGGTCGACGACACCTCGATGAGAGGAGCATCCACCACCTGCACCCTATCACGGTATTGCTCGGGGATTTCGATGTCATACCCCCGGCGCGGATAGATGAGAACGTGGTACTTTGCGATTATCTCATCACCAGCCTTCCACTGGTCGAAGACGCTCCAGTTGTCGGCTCCTATCACGAGATAGAACTCGTCGCCAGGGAACTTCTCTTGCAAGGCATTGAGAGTGTCGATGGTGTAGGACGGCTTGGGCATATTAAATTCAAAAGCCGATGTCGTCACGTTGTCGATACGTCTTGACACCAGCTCGGTCATGCGCAGTCGATGATAGTCGCTCGCCATTGCCTTATTGGCCTTCAACGGGTTTTGTGGCGATACCATGAGCCATAGCGAGTCGAGAGTGCTGTTCTCGATGATGTATCTCGCTATGAGCGCATGCCCCACGTGAATGGGATTGAACGAACCACCAAAGATGCCTATCTTGCTCATTCTACTCTGCGATAAAATCGGTAATAATAGCCTTCACCTCCTCGACGGCTGTCTCAAGCACGTCGTTTACCACACAACAGTCAAACTTGTCGACAAACGTCAGTTCGTAGGCTGCCTTGTCCACGCGCTTGTTGATTTCCTCAATGTTGTCGGTAGCACGCGACAAGAGCCTCTCCCTCAAGCAATCAATCGAAGGTGGCACAATGAATATCGACAACGCCTTGTCGCCATAGAGCCCTTTCACGCTCAGGCCACCTTTCACGTCCACATCCATAATCACATTCTTGCCCATGGAAGTGATGCGCTCTATCTCGCTCTTGAGAGTGCCATAGTAGCGCCCGGCATAGACCTCTTCAAACTCGGCAAACTCCCCCTGCTCAATTCTCTGCCTGAAGTCGTCGAGCGAGAGGAAATAGTAGTTCACTCCATCCTTCTCGCCCTCGCGCGGCTTGCGGGTTGTGGCCGAGATTGAGAACTCCAGCTGCAAGTCGTCACATTTCATCAACTCATTGATGATAGTAGACTTGCCCGTGCCCGACGGTGCCGAAATAACAAACAATTTACCTGTAGTATCCGTAGTATTCATTATGCAATAGAATTTTATCAAAAAATAAGTTACAACACGTTGAGTACCTGTTCCTTGATTTGCTCAAGATGGTCCTTCATCTCCACCACGAGCTTTTGCAGCTCGGCCTCGTTGGCCTTAGAGCCGGTGGTGTTGATTTCACGCCCCATCTCTTGGGCTATGAAGCCCAGCTTCTTGCCTTGCCGTTCCATGCCATCGAGGGTCTCGAGGAAGTAATTGAGGTGATTTTGCAGCCTTGTTTTCTCCTCGGTGATGTCGAGTTTCTCGATATAGAAAATCAGTTCCTGCTCAAAGCGGTTCTTGTCATAGTCCACGCTCTCGAGCTGATGCAGCGAGTCGATGATGCGCGACTTGATCTTCTCTATCCTCACCGACTCATAAGGCTCTATCGAGTCGAGCAAGTGCTGGATGGCAGCAATCTTCTCCTTGAAGAAGACACTGAGTTTCTCACCCTCCTGGCAGCGGAAGTCGGTGAGAGCTTTGAGAGCCTGCTTAACCACCTCTCTCACACCGTCGAGTTCCTCTTGCTCCACCTCGCCGTTGACGTCCTGCTTGTAGACATCGGGCATACGGAGCAATGTCGCATACCAGTCGTCGGGCAACGGCATCTCCATTGCCTGCGCTATGTCGACAATCTGCTTCTTGTAGCTCTTGAGCACCTCAACGTTGAGTTGAGCTGCTGCTCCAGTATCAATCGACTCACTGGCGATAAACACATCCACTTTACCTCTTCCCAGCTCTTTAGCGATGAAATTGCGAAGCTCAAGTTCTATGTCTCGATAAGCGAGCGGCAATTTCACCGACAAGTCCATCTGCTTGCTGTTTAGCGACTTGATCTCGGCTGTTATCTTCTTGTTACACACGACAAGTGTTGCCTTGCCATAACCTGTCATTGATTGTATCATAATGCTAATTCATGAATTTTATGCAAATATACCAATTTACTTTTAAGCAATAGCAATAATAACGGGATTTTTTTGTAATTTTGCACCAATTATTTATCAACAATGGCAAATATACTAAATATAGAGACTTCAACCAGCGTTTGCTCGGTGGCATTAGGCAGTGACGGGCAAGTCCTTGACCATCATGAGAACTACGATGGCCAGACCCATGCCACACTGCTGAGCCAGTTCATCAAGGACGCACTCGACACCGCCGCCCGCCGTGAACTCAAGCTCGACGCTATTGCCGTGAGCATAGGTCCCGGTTCCTACACTGGCCTGAGGATAGGGCTCTCGCAAGCCAAGGGGCTGGCATTTGGGCTGGACCTTCCACTGATAGGCGTGAACACGTTGCAGTTGCTCACTGTCTCGGCAATGTTCAGGGATTTCTTCGACGACGATGCCCTGTTTGTCCCCATGATAGACGCTCGCCGCATGGAAGTGTACACCGCCGTCTACAACTCAGCCCTTGAGGCCCGCATGGAGCCTTGCCCCATGATTCTCGACGAGAACTCCTTCAGCGACCTTCTCGAGAGCCACCAGTTAATCTTCGTGGGCAATGGAGCCACAAAGACCAAGACGGTGATCAACCACCGCAACGCAACGTTTCTCGACGACGTGAAACCCGTGGCTGTCGACATGCTCGCGCTGTCGGAGAAGGCATTCCGCGAGAAGCACTTCATCGACGTAGCCTATTCTACCCCACTCTATCTCAAGGAATTTCAGGCAACGGTTCCCAAGAAAAAAGTGTTTTAATGCCACAAAGTCGCTAATTATTTATAATTTTGCACCTCCAAAAAGTTTTTTTACTCTATGCTAACATACAATTCTCAACTCAAGAAACTAGCACTGCCAGAATATGGCCGCAACATACAGCAGATGGTGGACTACTGCTGCACCATCCAGGACCGTGAAGAGCGCAACAAGTGTGCTCACTCGATCATCAACACCATGAGCAACCTCTTTCCTCAACTCAACCAGGAAGCCGACTACAAGCACAAGCTGTGGGACCACCTCGCCATCATGAGCGACTTCAAGCTCGATGTCGACTACCCCTATGAGGTAATCAAGCCCGAGAACCTCGACACCAAGCCCGAGCCCATTGCCTACAAGCTTGAGAACATAAAGATGCGCCACTACGGCAAGATAGTGGGACAGATGATAGAGCGAGCCTGCGAATACCCCGATGGCGACGAGAAAGACGCACTGATAATGCTCATTGCCAACCACATGAAGAAACTCATCTACCAGATCAACAATGAGGATGTGGAAGATGCCAAGATATTCAAGGACCTGGAGTTCTTCTCCAACGGACGCATCAAGCTGAGCACCGCCACCCACTCGCTCCACGAGTTTAAAGTGGCACCAGCGCAGCAGCAACAATCGTCAAAGAAGAAAAAGAAGAAATAAACCGCCTTGCCCCCGCTCTCATGATTACACGCGATGAAATAACGCTCATAGGCAAGTTCAACAAGCCCCACGGCATCAATGGCGAGATTAGCGCAACCGTCAATGTTCCCCTCGAGGTGCTTGACGAGTGCTCGTGCATCGTGTGTGACATCGACGGGATTTTCGTGCCGTTCTTCATTGATGCCATCCGCACCAAGTCGCATGAGTCGGCACTCATCACCCTCGACGGCATCGCCAGTGAGCAAGAAGCCATGATGGTCGTGAACAAGGACATCTACATCCTTGAGCGTGAGCAGATTGCCTGGGCGCAGGACAACGAAGAGGTGCCCGTAGAGTTCTTCGTCAACTTCAAGGCACGCATCAACGGCACCCTCACCGGCACCGTAGCAGGCCTTGACGACACCACTGCCAATGTGCTGCTGGTCATCGACCTCGACAACGGTAGCGAGGTGCTCATTCCTGCGGTTGACGAGTTTATCACCAGCATCGACTTTGACCAAAAGGTCGTGACTTTCAACATTCCACAAGAACTTATTGACTTGTAACGATTCAAAAAAACATAAAATAAAACATGAAAAGGTTTATAACATCACTACTGTTGCTTGCCGCCATCATCGTTCCTGGCGCTCTCACTCCACAGGCAATGGGACAAGGCAACCAGCAGCCCTACGCACTAGAAGATGCCATCAACACGCCAGTGATCAAAGACAGGAAGGCGCGCAACTCAATATTGTCCTATCAAAACAGTGCCAAGGAAGAACTGACGTCGATGTCGTCAAGCTTCCGCTCGGTAGACGGTGGAATCCTGGGCATTACAGTGGCAACAGCGCGCGACGGCGAAGTGATAGTGATTTCTATTCCCGCCGAACTGCTCTTTGAGCCTAACAGCCCCGACCTGAGCGACGAGGCATCGAGAATCCTGAGGCAATACACCTCGCTCATGAGAGTCCCCGACTTCTACCGCATGGTGCTCGCCATGCACCACGACAACTCAGGCTCGCGACAATATGCCGAAAGCCTCACCCAGAAGAGGGTCAATAGCGTCTACGACTGGTTTGCCACCCACACCTCTCCACGCTTCATCTCTTATTACGCCTGTGGCAACGAGATGCCTGCCGTGGACAACAACTCCATTCTCAACCGCCGCTTCAACCGCCGCCTCGAGATCTACCTCGTGCCTGGCGAAGCCATGATTGAGCAGGGCAAGAAAGGTAACTTAAGATAAAAATAAACATTCAAAAATATACACTTTTACACAACAATGGCAATTGAAATTAAAGATCTAACTAAGAGAAGCGTAAACTACTCGCAATGGTATAACGACCTCGTGATAAAAGCCGACCTCGCCGAGCAATCGGCAGTGAGAGGATGTATGGTAATCAAGCCCTATGGATATGCCATCTGGGAGAAGATGCAGCGACAACTCGACGACATGTTCAAGGCTACAGGCGTGCAGAATGCCTATTTTCCCTTGCTCATCCCCAAGTCGTTCCTGAGCCGTGAGGCCGAGCACGTTGAGGGATTTGCCAAGGAATGTGCCGTTGTCACACACCACCGCCTCATGAATGCCCCCGACGGCAGCGGCGTGGTGGTTGACCCCGAGGCACGCCTTGAGGAAGAACTCATCATTCGACCCACCAGCGAGACAATCATCTGGAACACCTATCGCAACTGGATTAGCAGCTATCGCGACCTGCCACTGCTCATCAACCAGTGGGCAAACGTCATGCGCTGGGAGATGCGCACACGCATGTTCCTGCGCACCGCCGAGTTCCTGTGGCAAGAGGGACACACCGCCCATGCCACCAAGGAAGAGGCACAGGAAGAGGCCATCAAGATGCTTAACGTCTATGCCGACTTTGCCGAGAAATATATGGCTGTGCCAGTCATCAAGGGCGTGAAATCGGCCAACGAGCGTTTTGCCGGTGCTCTTGAGACCTACACCATCGAGGCGATGATGCAAGACGGCAAGGCTCTGCAGTCGGGAACTTCGCACTTCCTGGGTCAGAACTTCGCCAAGGCATTCGACGTGAAGTTTGTCAACAACGAGAACAAGCTCGACTACGTGTGGGCTACATCGTGGGGCGTGTCTACCCGCCTGATGGGAGCACTCATCATGACCCACAGCGACGACAACGGCCTCGTGCTGCCTCCCAAGCTGGCTCCTATCCAGGTGGTTATCGTTCCCATCTATAAGAACCAGGAGCAGCTCGACGAGATCAACGCCAAGGTCAACCCTATCGTTGACAAGCTGCGCGCAATGGGCATCTCGGTGAAATATGACAACGCCGACAACAAGCGACCTGGATTCAAGTTTGCCGACTACGAGCTCAAGGGCGTTCCCGTGCGCCTCGTGCTTGGTGCCCGCGACATCGCCAACGGCACCATCGAGGTTATGCGCCGCGACACTCTCGAGAAGTCGAGCGCTTCGCTTGAGGGCATTGAGGACACCGTTGTGGCCCTGCTCGATGAGATTCAAGACAACATCTACAAGAAGGCGCTCACCTTCCGCGAGAAGATGACCACCAAGGTCGACACCTACGACGAGTTTAAGGAGCAGCTCGAGAAGGGCGGCTTCATCCTTGCCCCCTGGGACGGCACCCCCGAGACCGAAGACCGCATCAAGGAGGAGACCAAGGCGACCATCCGCTGCATCCCACTGGATGCCGAGCCCGAGGATGGCGTGGACATGCTCACCGGCAAGCCATCGAAGTGCCGCGTGATCTTCGCCCGCAACTACTAGTCCCCACAACAGCATTTCTTGCCCCAACGGGTGTAATGCATCAACACAAAGCACCGCAGCAGGTTCCACCCCACTGCGGTGCTTGATTATTTCGCCGTGTGTCCTCAGAAGCTATATCCTATTCGCAGTTCTTGCAAAACATTGGGTATTTTTACAATTACCTCATCCATGATTATTTGGTTTTAATATGTAAATATATACTTTTTTCAAATAATCTACAAGAAAAAAATATGATAATGCCCATTTAATGTCCTCTAAAGTCGTCAATTTGAGAACAAGAACATCCAGACAACACGCGCGTTGTCCCTGCAGTGATGCAATTTCAACCTTTTGCAACATCCACATCTGCAAAAAAGAAAAAAAACGAACTTTTCTTGCGCGGGGCAGGAAGAGTTCGTTTTTAGCGTCATTTGAATGAAGTGTTGCTAAGAGGTGTGGAGTTCGTTTTCAATCATTTCGACTTCGTGCTGGAACTTTTTCTCAATAGACAGTCGCTGCTCAATCTGCTTGCAAGCATGCAGCACTGTGGCGTGATCACGTGAGAGCTTTGCGCCAATGTTGGTCGACGACATTTGAGTGCTCTTCTTGGTGAGATACATCACCAGCTGCCTTGCGTCGCTGATTTCTCGCTTTCGCGACTTGCCATATAGCAGTTCCTGGTCGATGTTGTAGAACCGCGATACCGTCTCGGCAATCAGTTCAAACGACATTTGCTTCTTGCTCACCTTAATGGTATTACCCACCACCTTTTGTGCCAGGTCAAGGTCAATCTCTTGATTCAGCATTGTGGCATGGGCGAGCAGAGCCACTACTATTCCCTCCAGGTCGCGCACGCTCTCAACCACATTCTCGGCAATGAAGTCGATCACCTCATCGCTCATCGACAGTCCATCCTGTGCTGCCTTCATCTTGAGCACACCACGTCGCAGCTCATAGTCGGGCTTGTAAAGTTCCACTGTCATGCCCCACTTGAAGCGGGAAATGAGCCTTGGGATCATTCCGTCCATGTCGGATGGGCGGCAATCGCTCGACATGATTAGCTGCTTCTGGTTTTGATGCAGATGGTTGAAGATGTGGAAGAAAGTGTTTTGAGTCTTCGTTTTCCCCGCCAGTTCCTGGATGTCGTCAAGAATGAGCACATCAATGCTCTGATAGAAGCTGATGAAGTCGTTCACCTTGTTCTTCAAGGCTGCAGTGGTGTACTGCATCTCAAAGATGCGTGCTGTGGTATAAAGAACTCGGGTGCGAGGACGCAGTTCCTTGATCTTGATACCAATAGCCTGGATAAGGTGAGTCTTGCCCACTCCAGTGGGTCCAAAGACAAACATGGGGTTAAACGTCTTGCAGTTGGGGTCTTGGGCGATAGCCTTGCCCACGCTCACTGCAAGCTTGTTGCTCATGCTGCCGCAATAATTCTCGAAGGTGTAACGAGGATTGAGTTGCGGGTCAATGTCGTCCATCTCAACTGGCTCAAAAGGATTGGCAAGCTGTTGAGACTGCTTGTTGACGGCGCTGTTGAGCTTCACGCTCGAGTTGTCGTGTGCCATGGTCACCGACGAGCTTGGAGTGTCTTCTATTATATTATATGTGTAGAAGAGCTTCACGCCGTTGCCAAAGACACGCCTGAGCGTTGAGCTGAAGAGGTCAAAGTAGTTTTGCTCAATCTGCTGAACAAAGAACTGCGACGGGAGCTTGAGCGTGAGCTCACTGTTCTCGAAACTCACGACAACGATAGGCTCGAACCAAACATTGTACTGCTCGGCCGACAAGTTATCGCGGAGTATCGATTGACATTTACTCCACATTTCTATGGTTTTCTCTTTGTTCATTGATTTTGCTCTACTTCATTTACCCTATTAGGGGCTTGTTTTAGCAATACAAATTTCGGAGTATATTTTCTAAAAAAAAAATCGAAAAAAATTTGCTTTTTTAATTCCGTTTTTAAGACCATTGAAAATCAACATTTTAATTCAACAACAGGTCACAATCCCTGTTACAAATGTGCACCATTCTATTTTTCAATAGTTTACATCAGGTAGATTTTCGGTCAATCGTTTTCACCCTCTTTTTGGGGTATTCGTTATTTGCTTTATTGAGTGTTTTTTATATAAAAACCAAGAAAACAAAAAAAATGCTTATTTGGAATTGTTCCGAATAAGCATTTTTCCACTAACTACCATTTCAAATTAGCAAATGTCATGCTTATCAAAAAACTTTAATTGTTACGTATCGTTTTGGGTTGGCCTTGATGTCATTAAGTAACGAATCAAGACTCATCACAGCCCCGTTGGCATTGTCATACAGTCCTCGGTCGTTGAGCAGCAGTCCAAGCGATGAGTTGCGGTCGTTAATCTTGGCGTTGAGCTCGCTGGTGAGCTGCTGCAGGTTGGCCAGCGTGGCGTTGAGTTCTTTCATTGTTGTCTCAAGTTCTTGAGTTGGCACCTGGTTGACCTTAGTGTTGAGAGTGCCGGTGAGAGTGTTCAGGTTGGCATGCAGGTCGGTGATGGTGCCATCGAGTTTTCCTTCCAGTCCGGTCATTCCGGCGAGCACGTTGTTCACACCATTGACAACTCCAGGCACTTCGCCATTAAGGTTGCCCGCCAGTCCAGAGATATTATTCAGGAGAACTTTCAGGTCGCTGGCGCTGGCATTGATTTTCGAGACAATATCGTCGACTTGCGATACCGAGTTCTGAAGCGCAGGATTTCCCACCAGCGAGTTCACATTGCCCAGCAGGTCGTTGACACGCGGCATTATCTCATTAACATGCGGCATCAGGTCCGACCCCACCTTATCGAGCAGTCCTCCCTGAATCACAGTGGGAATCACGTCGCCCACCTTGTGATAGGCCGTGCCCTTGGCCAGGTTAATCGACAGAGACGCAGTACCGAGCAACTCGCTGGTCAACTGCACCGAGGAGCCAATGGGGATCTTGAGTTCATCGTCAAGACTCATCTTCACCTCGATCTCGTTAGTCTTATAATCATATTTTATATCCTTGATGAGTCCCACCTGGAAACCGTTGACAGTCACAGGTGCCGACACATTGAGACCATTAACCTTCTCAAACTTTGCCAAGTAGTAATTAGTTGGCTCAAAGAGGTTTGCGCCTTTCAGGAATTCAATGCCCCAGTATAGCAGTCCTAGTCCCAGGACGACTACCAGAGCTATGATAACATTTTTGCTAAATATCTTTTTCATTACTGGTAAATAGTGATTACTTCAATACAAGTTGCAAAAGTACAAAAAAAAATTGATGCAACCATTACTACATAAATATAAATCTTTATAAATTTTATTTCATGGTTCATCCCAGGCGTCAATATCCTTCTCTATCGAGGGCATTGAAGAGCGCTTGAACTGGGGGCTCTTGATGCCGCGACGCTTCTGGCTGCGGTAGTCGCTGAGCAGCGCAAAGGCATGCTTGCCCAGGATGACTATTGCCACCAGGTTGCACAGCGTGATGAGCGCCATGAACACCTCTCCCAGGTTCCACACCACCTTGAGGCTAGCAAGAGCGCCAAGCATCACCATCACTCCACCTGAGAGAATCCTGAACACGGTGAGCACCCACTTGCGGCGGGTGAGGAAAAGGATGTTGGCCTCGCCATAGTAGTAGTTGCCAATGATGCTGCTGAAGGCAAAGAAAAATATTGCCAAAGCCACAAATATCTTGCCCGACGAGCCAATATGCGACTCAAGTGCAGCTTGTGTCAACACGATGCCATCGCTGCCGCCGTCGTAAAGTCCGCTCAACAGGATGATGAAAGCTGTGCACGAGCACACGAGCAGGGTGTCGGTAAACACTCCCAGTGCCTGGATGAGACCCTGCTTCACAGGGTGAGACACCGAAGCCGTGGCAGCAACATTAGGCGCCGAGCCCTCTCCTGCCTCGTTGCTGAAGAGCCCGCGCTTCACACCCTCGCGCATCGCCACTCCCACCATTCCGCCCGCCATGGGTCCCAAGCCAAACGCGTTGTCCACAATGAGCCTGAACACGCTGGGGATGAGCTCGTAGTTCATCACTATTATCACCAGCGCCAGCAGGAAATAGCCTATTGCCATCACGGGGACAATAATACTACTCACCACAGCGATGCGGTGAATGCCACCAAAGACTATCACGAGCGAAAGAACAACCAAGACAATGCCCACGATGGTAGTGTCGAAGCCAAAAGCGTTGTTCATAGCCTCGGCAATAGTGTTGCTCTGGATAGAGTTGTAGCTCAAGCCAAAGGTGAGCACCATGAGCACCGCAAAGAGTGCCGCCATCCACTTCCAGTGAATGCCGTGTAGGATATAGTAGGCTGGTCCGCCAATGAACGACTCGCCATTACGACGCTTGTAGAGTTGAGCCAGAGTCGACTCAACGAATGCTGTTGCCGAGCCTATCAAGGCAATCATCCACATCCAGAACACCGCTCCCGGACCACCCACGGCTATCGCCCCCGCCACTCCGGCGAGGTTGCCAGTGCCCACACGAGTAGCCACCGAGACGGCAAACGCCTGGAACGACGACACTTGATTCTTAGCCTTGCTCTTAGGCAGCGACTCACCCAGGAGCCTAAACATCTCGGGCACCATGCGAAACTGGACAAACCGCGTCCTTATCGTGAAATAGATGCCACAAAGCGCCAGCACCACAAGAATGCTGTGCCAGTGCCAGCCCCACAGGAACTCGTTCACTTGCGAGAACCACGAGTTCATGGTGCCTTCGGCCGAGAGGAATTGCGACAGACTGTCAAGCATGCTGGAGGGGGGAATTTGAGATTGGTGAGCAATTTATTGTGTGAAGTATTTTCTTAGCAAGGCGTTGTACTCGGGCATCTTCTTAACCTTGAGGATGCACTCGTTGAGCTTGTCGCACAGTTGCTTGTTGCCCTTGTCGAGGGTGAGTGACTGGAACTGTGTGAAACTGATGGCCTTCGACACATCCACATTGGGGTGAGAGGCGGCAAGTTTCTTGGCTATCGACTCGTTGATCACCGCATACTTTATATCGCCAGTGGCAACCATCAGGAACAGCTGCTCGGGGCCATAGACCGAGTCCTGAACCACATAGATGGTGTCGCCTATCTCACGCGAGAGACTCATTATGCGCTCGCCCATGGGCGACCCCTTCACAATGTTGACAGTGTCGCCGGCAAGGTCGAGCTGGCTGTTGATTACCATTCCCGAGTCGATGCGCTGAACGAGCACCTGGTTGTCGAGATATAGCGCCGAGGTGAACAGGTAATGCTCCTTGTTGGCCCGGGTGACGGGGAACTGCGCCGCCATCACGTCGTAGGTGCCCTGCTTCAAGCCCTCGAGCGCCACTTGCAGGCTCACGATGGGGTGATACTTGAACTTGAGGCCACAGGTGTGTGAGATAAGTCTCAGGAACTCGTAGTTGAAACCTCCAGTTGTGTCGCCATAGGTGTAGAACGACAATGGCGAGTACTCTATTGCCACGTCGATGGTGTCGCCACTGCTCGCCTTGACAGTGCGGCTGTGAGCGCCCATCAATCCCTCGTTGCTGTTGCAGTTGCGCAGCAGCACCATCGCCACTATTGCCAGCAGCAAGAGTGCAGCATAGAGCCACAGTTGCCATTTCTTTTTAGGATTTATCTTCTTGAGCATCTTTTTCTATCATTTATTAGTTTACAAAATCGACCGAGACTCCAAACTGGAAACGCCCTGGATTGAGTGGATAATGCGGTATTGAGAAATAGTTGTCGCCACCCACCAGACCTTTGTTGGCATGGCTGTACATGATAAAGAAACGGGCCTTCTTGAGTTTGAAGTTGGCATATACATTGGCAAAGGCAAAATTGCCACATTCGTTTTCACGCTGATTGTAGAACACCATAGTTGCAGGGCTGTAGCTTGGCGCGTAGTACTTGGTGTAGTAGTTGCAGTCAACACCCACCTGCACGTCGAGCACGCGCGCCACCTTGAAGAGAAGGTATATGTTGCTGTATATCGAGAACTTGGGCAGGGGGAGAACCTCATCGTTAGACGAAGTCTGGTAGTTGATGTCGTTGTCCCAGTTGAAAATGCCAAATCTCAGGTGGTTGCTCAGCGAGGCGTGCAGCACATGGACAGCGCTGGTGCTCTGCTCGGGCATCGCCAGGTTGTTGAAATACACATATTTGTTAAGAGTCTCATACCCCACATTCAGGCGGGTGTGAATCCACGGCAGCTCGAGCATGCCGCCCAGCCGCAGCCGCTGCACCTTAGAGAAGTCGTTGTCCCAGGCAAAGTGATTGGAGATGAACTTCTTGAGCAGATAGGGAGGTGCCAGATTCTTGAAATATCCATAGGCGCGCAGGTTCACCGTGTCGCCCAGGAGCTTGAAGCGGGTGTTGATGTTTCCCTCCACATCGATGTCGCCTGCCACGTCGCCCAGCACGCCAAACTGTGCTGTGGCGCTGTAGGTCAATATCGAGCCGCGCTGCTTGGTGAGCTGGCCGCCAAGCCACAGCAGTTGTTGCGTGGCGCGCGGGTCAACAGTCACAGGCAGTGACACCAGCCCTTCGGGCAGTTCCTTGCCGCTCACGCTATCCACCACCTGGGTGTAACGGCGCATCTCGTGGGTGCCGTAAAGCGCAAAGCCAAACTTGGCATATTTATTAAAACCCTCGAGCAGCGATATTCCCACCGTGTTGCGCAAGCGCCAGTAGCTGGTGGCCTCATCGGTGCCACCCAGTCCCAGATAGGTGCTGGCAAAATAGGCGGTGTCTTGCTGGCCGTTCCCGTTGGTGAACTTGTGCTTGCCACGCTTGAAGTCGAAGGTCCAGATGAAGCGTGTTACCGGGATATAGGTGCGGCCAATGATGGTGTCGGTCACCGAGTCGCGCTGATAGCGGTAATGACCCACGTTATAGCTGTGGTTCATGTAAAGTTCCAGTCCCGAGAGCTTGCTCTGTGCAGCGGTGAGATAGGTGGGGATACTCTTGTTGTCGACCTTCGACTCTCCTCCCTGAACCTTCGAGGGATTAGTGATGTAGAGGTCATTGGTGATGCCGCCATTCTCCTTGCTCAGGTAGTTGTAGCTGTTGAAGAACGCCTGCATCTCATAGCGGTCGCCAATGTAGCTGCCAAAGAGGCTCCAGCGGAAGTTCTTGTCGGCTTGATTGTTATAAGAGCCTTTAGAATAGATATAGTCGATTGCTCCTCCCAGTTGCAGGGGCTTGCCCACATTGCCCGAGAAAGTCACCTGGGTGCGGTCCTGGTTGCTGTATTTATTGCCGCCAGTGGTGTGTGATATCAAGGTCATGGGGATGCGGGTGTTGTAATAGCGCTGGGTCGACACGCTGGGAAGCCAGTTGTCGATTGCATCCTCAAAGAAGAAGTCGCTAGTGGACTTGCGCTCAAAGAATATTTGGTTCTGGCCCGAGGATCCAAAGTTACCAGTCGTTGCCCATGCATTGCTCTGCATCGACGGCACCCACTGCTTGTGGTAGTTCAGGAGCAAGGTGTCGATGGTCGACTCATAGTGCAGTCCCAGCGGCTCGCTGATGCTCCAGGCATAACTGGGTTCCACCTTCACCTTCTTGCCAACAGGCGTCTTGTCGGGCTTAGCGGTCGTGAGCACTTGCGCATTGCTCATAGTCACCACCATCACTGCCAGGAACAGGGTCAATATTATGTGTGTATAGTTTTCGTTCTTCATATATCAAAATGCAAAGATAGCAACTTTTGTCCAAACAAGTTAACTGCTAGCAAAATATTTATTACTTTTTAAGGAGAGCAACATGCATTTGCCATGATCTTAGTGCCAAGAGAATGAGGGGGAAAGAAAAAGATTTATATAGCAAAACAACAGCACTCACTGAATTCACTTTGCCCGACATTGAAAACAATCCCATAAATTTGCTATTTTGAAAAACACGTATTACCTTTGCACAGGGGCAGTTTCACACTGTCACAAATCATAGCGTGCATTATTTTTTTATTAACTTTTTTACACCTTTACACATGAAGAAAATTTTTACTCTATGCTTTATGGCAATTGCAATGATGGCAAGTGCCAACACTTACACACTCAGCGATCTTGCCACGCTGGTTCCCGTTATGGAAGACGGCACTGGTGTTGCTGTAGTTGATGGCGCTTATGTCATCAATCTGCCAGCGTCTCTGCCCGAGGGCGTTAGTGGCCTGGGATTTGACAACGACAACATCGTTCTCACCAAGACCTACTTTACCATCAATGGCGACCTGGTAATCAGCGAAGGTGAGACTCTGCTCTTTGGTGGCTCGACAACGATGGAGGTTAATGGCAACCTCACCATCACTGGCGCTACCATTGGTGCTGCCGAGGGCTCGGAAGGAACAGCCAAGGGATTCCGCATGTACCAGGAAGGCGCTAGCGCTACCATCACTGGCAGCGAGTTCAACTATGTGGGCATCAACTATGGCAACGGCACCGAGGAAGGCTGCCTCACTGTTACAGGCTGCACCTTCAACAACCACAACACCAAGGGCGGTAATGCAGTTATCAACTTCACCTCGCTGAGCAAGGGCAACCTGGTTGAGAACTGCGTGTTTGAGAACCCCACCCTCTCGGCCGTAGCAAGTGGTGCCAATGTGGCTTGCGGTATCACCATCAAGGACAACATCATCAACAAGCCCACACCAAGCAACCGCCTCTATCCTGGCATCAACATGAGTGCCACTGGTCCTTACGACATCATTATCGAAGGCAATCAAGTGCACGGTGCAGCTGCCGAGACACGCTCGGGTGGTATCGCACTGGCTTGCCTGCTCGGAAATCCTCCCACAGGCACACTGTATGTTACCAACAACTTTATCGAGGACTGCTCTTATGGCATCACCCTCACCGGTCCTGGCAACGTGCGCATGATAGGCAACACCGTGCTCAACAACAAGTACATCAACAACCCCAACAACGGCGGCAGCGGTCTCAACATCACCTGCAACTCAACGGGTGAGGGCATCATTGCCAAGGCCTACATGCAGGGCAACCTCATTCAGGGCAACGTGTGGGGCGTCACTGTGATTGGCAACGTTGAGATCAACGCTGGCTACCTGGGTGAAGAAAAAGACATTGAATACAACCCCGGAGAGAACGTGTTTGTTGACAACGGCAATGGCGATCCTTTTGTGAAGTATGACTGGTACAACAGCACTGCCAATACCAGCTATGCCCAAGGCAACACTTGGAATGTTGAGGTTCAAGATTTCGAGCACATCGCCGAGGTGGTTGTTGACAGAGCCGACAACCCATCGCTGGGCGAGGTTATCTACATCCCAGCAGGATCACAAACCGCCATCAACGACATTAATGTTGACAACAACGGCAGCACCCAGCGCTACAACCTCCTGGGTCAACCCGTCGACAGCAACTATCGTGGCATCGTAATCGAGAAGGGAAAGAAAGTATTGGTTAAGTGAGAAAAGAATTGAGTCTGCTCAATGTTCATGCCAATCATGAACGATTTGCAGCAAGACTCAATCTCCTTGCTTCCAGTGGATAAGAAGAGGGCGCATCCTTGAAGATGCGCCCTCTTCTAGCGTTATGCAGGCAGATGAATGTTAGTTCTCGGTTAGCATAAAGCCACGGCTACTGAACCACAAAATCTCTATCACCCCACCTGCGATATCATATATAGACCCTCACAAATTAAAGTTCGTCGGAGTCTTCATCATCTTCGAGAGCCGAGTCGTGATAACTCAGATAGGCAGTATAAAGAGTATCATTATTGACTGTCTGATATTTTTCACAGCCTATAACCAATGTACAGCCGTTGCTGCCCAATGCCCGTTTCACAACATAGGTAAGAGAATCGTCAGGCTCAACTTGTTCCAGTTTATATTTCCCTGATACAACCGACTCAATTTGTTTAAACACCTCCATAGCGGTGGCTTTGTCGTCGAAGGGGTTATAAAAAGTGATGGAACTGAATTTCCCATTGGTAGTATACACATTCATCTCTTCCCAGTCCAGTCCGCCAAATTTGTAGGTATCGCCTTTGTCGTAGTTGAACGGCATCCAATTGTCGGAACGCAGAGTAGAATCTATCGAGAAACCATGATTGGCAAAGTTGCTAATAACTTCATCAACCGAAGCGCCAAACTTGGTGTCGAAGAAAGTGTCCTGAATCTTTACGCTAGCGGTAGTATCAACCTTAGTTGAGTCGGCATCCGACGATTCTGTCCCAATGTGAGCCGAGAAGGAGCAGCTCGATAATACAATAACTGATATAATAAAGAATATAGATTTTAGTCTCATAATTATGTCATTTTGTGATTTATTGGCTGCAAAATTACTACTTTTTCAGATAATAGAAACATTATTCATTATAAAATTCAAAGAAAAAATCATGAAGACACAAGCTGTAGAGCCAACAAGTTGGGCACAAGGCATCGAAGGACGCGGTGGGCAATCGTCATCACAGCACACATATTTATATATATAGGGCTCTGCTATGCAACAGAACTTGTCATGACAAAAAAGTACATAATCGACTTTTTGGCGTTTTCTTTATTAAAGAAACAAAAAACATCGCCCAGTGGTCTTAATTTAGTTTAAAATCAGCACTTCGGGCATTGTTGTTGCAATAATTGCATGTAACTTTACGTTCGAAATGTAAAAGTTAATTTTAACTATTGCAGTTTTAAATTCGACCAAAATTTTAACACATACTATTATGACAAACACTAAGAAATTAGCTTTAATGATGGTAGCGGCCTCGGTCCTGGGATCGGCCACCACCCTTCTCGCCACCTCGGGTGTGGAGAAAGTTAGAGACATTTACATCCAGTCGGGCAACGACGCTCAAAAGCAAGAGCAAGTGAAAGACGAGGGCATCGTCAAGACTTCAACAAGAACAGCTTCGGCTCCCAGCCGATATAATGGCGCGCTCGACTTCACAGCCGCCGCCGAGAGCACTATCAACTCGGTAGTGAGCATCAAGTCATTTGCCACCCCACGTCAGCAACAATACTACGGCAGCGACTTCGACCCATTTGAGTTCTTCTTTGGTCCCGGCTTTGGCGGGCAGGGAGGCTCACAACGCCGCCAGCAGCAACAGCAGCAAAGGAAGAGCGAGCCACAGGCCATGGGCTCGGGTTCGGGCGTAATCATCAGTGAAGACGGCTATATCGTCACCAACAACCACGTGGTGGATGGCGCCGAGAAGCTCGAGATCACCCTCAACGACAACCGCAAGTTCAACGCACGAGTGATAGGCACCGATCCCAACACCGACATTGCGCTGCTCAAAATCTCGGCAACCAAGCTCACCCCCATCGTCTTTGGCAACAGCGACAACGTGAAGGTGGGCGAATGGGTGCTCGCCGTGGGCAACCCCTTCGGCCTCAACTCAACTGTCACCGCTGGTATCGTCAGTGCCAAGGCACGTGGCATCAACAAGGGCAACAACATGGGCATCGAGTCGTTCATCCAGCACGACGCGGCAGTCAACCCCGGCAACAGTGGTGGCGCACTCGTCAACGTTGAAGGCGAACTCATTGGCATCAACACCATGATCTATTCGCAAACCGGCAACTACTCGGGCCACTCGTTTGCCATTCCATCGTCGGTAGTCAAGAAAATCATCACCGACATCAAGCAGTATGGCACCGTGCAGCGCGCAGTGCTCGGCATCCAGTTCACCGAGCTCAGTGCCGAGAATGCCAAGGAGAACGACATCACCGCCACCACCGAGGGCGTATATGTAAATAAGGTGAACGACCGCAGCGCCGCCAAGGAAGCCGGACTGCGCGAGGGCGACGTAATCGTGGAACTCAACGGTGCCACCATCAAGAACGGAGCCCAGATGCTTGAGGAAATGAGCAAGCTGCGTCCTGGCGACAAGGCAACCATCAAGTACTACCGCGACAACAGCCTCAAGACCGCCAACGTCACCTTCAAGAACGACCAGGGCACCACTCGCATCACCAAGAGCAGCGACTTCACCTCGCTGGGATGCGCCTTCACTCCCCTCACTGCCGAGGAGAAAGAGGAGCTGGGCATAAGCAACGGCGTTAAGGTGAGCGGCGTCAAGGCCGGCAAGTTTAAAGAGGCAGGCATAGGCAACGGATTTATCATCACCGACATCAACAACATGCGCGTCAACAACCAGGACGAGGTAGAGGACATCTACAACGCCATCATGCGCGACAAGGAGAGTGACAAGGTGATGTTCATCACCGGCATCACCACCACAGGCAAGAAGGTTTATCGTGCCGTTGACCTTGCCGACGAGGAAGAATAACACAGAAAGAATTATACTCATAAGCACAAGTTTTTTGATAATTACTAAAGCGGGTGGCACTGGTGGCCGCCCGCTTTTATTGACACAAGAAAAAAAGACAACTCACAGCACCTCACCCCTATCCACCCCTACCCATTCCTACCCCACTCCTATCCATTCCTATCCACTCCTATCCACCTAAATCGTTAAACAAAGTTAACAAGTTGAACTTTTTGATGCTTTTATGCATCTTAGTTGAGGAAAGTTTTGTAATTTTGCAAGCTTAAACTCTACATTTCAGTATGAGACAATTAAAAATTACCAAATCCATCACCAATCGCGAGAGCGCATCACTCGACAAGTACTTGCAGGAGATAGGCCGCAAGGACCTCATCACCGTTGACGAGGAAGTCGAGCTGGCTCAGCGCATTAAACAAGGTGATCAAAAAGCTCTTGAAAAACTTGTGAGCGCCAACCTGCGTTTCGTTGTTTCGGTAGCAAAGCAGTACCAGAACCAGGGATTGAGTCTTCCCGACTTGATCGACGAGGGTAATTTAGGCCTGATTAAGGCAGCGCAGAAATTTGACGAGACCCGTGGCTTCAAGTTTATCTCCTATGCTGTTTGGTGGATTCGACAGTCAATCCTTCAAGCTCTTGCCGAGCAGTCGCGCATCGTGCGGTTGCCCCTGAACCAGGTGGGCTCTATCAACAAGATCAGCAAGGCCCAGTCGCGTTTTGAGCAAGAGCATGAGCGCCGTCCCTCGGCAGCCGAGCTTGCCGAGCAACTCGACGTCCCTGTCGACAAGATTTCCGACGCCATGAAGGTGAGCGGACGCAGCGTGTCGGTCGACGCGCCATTTGTCGATGGTGAGGACAACAGCTTGCTCGACGTGCTCCCCAACGAGGACTCACCCATGGCCGACCAGTCGCTCAACCAGGAGTCGCTTTCCAAGGAAGTGAACCGCGCGCTTGAGCAGCTGCAGCCACGCGAGCGCGACATCCTCAAGATGTTCTTCGGCATTGGATGCCAGGAGATGACTCTCGAGGAGATTGGCGCCAAGTTTGACCTCACACGCGAGCGCGTGCGCCAAATCAAGGAGAAGGCCATCCGCCGCCTCAAGGGCCAGAAGAGCAAACTGCTCAAATCTTACCTGGGATAATCAGTCCCAACCACTACTCAACGGTTCCCTGCCGAACCGTATTTTTAAAGAACTACTAGAGAATGCAATAAATGCTCAACCAGCAACACGCCGGTTGAGCATTTTTTGGTCGCATCATTTCCCACACACAAGAAATAGCCCGCCCCCAAAGCCCTCGAAAAAACAAAAGAGAATGTCAAGACAAAAAAAAGAAATCGGACAAAAGGGACGGTTCTTTTTGTCCGATTTTTTGTGAGGGGAGGGAGGAGTGAGAGGGAAAGTGAGAGGGAAAGAGTCAGGGTCCAATGGGGAGGTGCTAAAATCATTTTTTCAAAAAAAGATGCGCCAGGTCTTGTGTGGGTGGAAGATTTTCACTACCTTTGCACCGCTTTTTGCACAAAAAGCAATTTATTTTATTAATCAATTCAAAACAAACGTTTTATGTACAACTACGAAACCGTTTTCATTTTAACTCCCGTTTTGTCTGAACCCCAGATGAAGGAAGCGGTAGAAAAATTCAAGGCAGTGCTCACCGACAATGGTGCCACTATCGAGAATGAAGAGCTGTGGGGCATGCGCAAGCTTGCCTATCCCATCCAGAAGAAGTCGACTGGCTTCTATGCGTTCCTTGAGTTCGCTGGCGAACCCACCATCGTGAACAAGCTTGAGACCGCCTATCGTCGCGACGAGAAGGTGATTCGTTTCTTGACTTTCCGTCAGGAGAAGTTCGCTCACGAGTATGCACTTAAGAGAAGAAGCTTGAAGAAGAATGCCGCCAAGGTAGAAGAGACACCTGCCGAGGCACCTCAAGCCGAAGTTAACGAAGTAACAAACGAATAATGCAAGGAGGGAAAGAAATTATGGCACAAGCTCAATCAGAAATCCGCTACCTTACTCCACTGTCGGTAGACACCAAGAAGAAGAAATATTGCCGTTTCAAGAGAAGTGGCATTAAGTACATCGACTACAAGGACCCCGAGTTCTTGAAGAAGTTCCTCAACGAGCAGGGCAAGATCCTTCCTCGTCGCATCACTGGCACATCGCTGAAGTTCCAGCGCCGCGTAGCCCGCGCCGTTAAGCGCGCTCGCCACCTGGCCTTGCTGCCCTACGTAACCGATTTGATGAAATAATTTTAAAACTGGAGGTAACACACTATGAAGATTATATTGAAAGAAGACGTTGCAAACCTTGGATACAAGGACGACGTTGTTGAAGTTAAGAACGGCTACGCCCGCAATTATCTCATTCCCAAAGGTAAAGCTATCATGGCTTCTCCTTCAGCTTTAAAAGTTCTTGCCGAGAACCTTCGTCAGCGCGCTCACAAGATTGCCAAGATCAAGGCCGACGCCGAGGCAGTTGCCGAGACCCTGAAGGGCATCGAGCTCACCATCGCCACCAAGACCGGCAGCAATGGCACTATCTACGGTTCGGTAGGTAGCATCCAGATTGCCGAGGAGCTGGCAAAGCTTGGTCACGAGGTAGACCGCAAGATCATCAAGGTTGCCAATGTCAAGGAACTTGGTCACTACACCGCTACTGTTCAACTTCACAAGGAAGTTGCTGTAGAGATTCCATTTAAGGTGATCTCGGAGAACGCTCCCAAGCAGGAAGAGGCTCCCACCACAGAAGAGGCTCCCGCAGTTGTTGAGGAGGCTCCTGTTGCCGAGGAAGCACCCGCTGCCGAGTAAATCCACGACAGAGTGAGAGAAGTTCTCTCAACGAGAACTTCCATGAACATAAAAAGCCGCGCCCCACTACGGGTCGCGGCTTTTTTAATTTACTCAAGTTTCTAAAGTGATTATGTATATCAAAACATTTCATCAGGCGATAAGCTCCCCCTCTATCTTAGAGGGGGAATTGACACACAGCTATTTTCATCGCTACAATAGAAACTTAACTAATTTACAAGCAGTGATTAGCGCACTACCTTGCTGGTGGTCTTAGAGCCATCGGTGTATTTCTTCACCTCGATGTTCACACCCTGGAAAGGAGTGCTGCTCTCCACGCCAGCGAGGTTGAAGTAGCTCACGCTCTCCACACTCTTGGCGGCATCAACCACACTGATGGCAGTGGTCTTTCCTTGCTGCGAAATGCCCAGAGTAATCTCCTCGGCAGCTGGCTGAGTGATTGTGAGCACTACCGAGCGCTCCACAGTGCTGGTGTTCTCGTCTACACTAATAGTCATTACCGAACGATGGGAGTAGGCATCATCGGTCATCACGTCCTCAATCTCGCAGTTAATCCACTCGGGGAGCTCGCCACCATCGGCCTTAACCTCGGGATCACCCGTTGGAACTGCTGCAGTGATAGTCCAGTTGCTTGAAGGTTTAGAAGCCCAGATGGGCAGCTGGTTGCCCTCGTAGTCGCCCACGCCCTCGGTCAAGCACTCACCTGCCGAAGTGAACTCCATAACGGGGTCGACTGTATTGCTGTAGTAATAGCGCATGAAGGCAAACTCCACATCAAGCAGGATGGTGGGTGCTGTAACGCCCAGATTGGTGTTAGAGAAGAAGTTGCCAAGGCCCACAATTTGTGTGGGAACGCCATCTTCACCCACTTTAAGCATGTAGCCATGCTGTCCGTGTCCCTCGTCCCAGCCGTCGCGAGCCACCGAGAGGGTGAAGCCCTTGAGTGCCTCGTTGTCATAGCCACGTGCCACAACGGCGATAGCCTGATTTACCAACAACGGCTCGTCAAACTCATAGAGGAATCCTCCTGATGCGGGGTTGTCGTTGGTGAGATAGGCGGTAGCAGTAGCCAGTTTCTCGCCAAGTTCGAGGGTTTGGTCGGTGTGAGAGGTCACACCGTAAACGTCGATATAGATTGGCACGTTGTTGCTGGCTGTAGCGTCAACAAATGCGAGATTAGAGTAGCGAATAGCACCACCATTAATCAAGTAGGGATTCTGAGGCTCCTCTACATAGGTAGCCATTCCGTTCCAGCCGTTGGTGTTGAAGCCAAACCAGTAGCCAGTGCCGCCATCGTAACCGATGGTAGAGCCAGTGAAATATCTTGTGCCACCGCCGGTGTTGTCACGGTCGCGATAGGCAAAGTACTTGGGGCTGGCATAGTAAGGTCCCGTATTAGCATTACCAAAGTAATCGGCTGGGCGTGGCACTGCATAAAGCCGGCTGTAATTGCTCTTGGGCTCACTTTCACTCTTGTTACCAAACACGTGATACTCGGTCTCTCCCACGGTGAGCGATGGAACACTGTCGCTCTCGAAGTTGTACTTAGCATTCACGTTCCTTGACGCCAGTTCATACCAGTTGTTGCCTATTTGGAAACGCCAAGCATAACTCTCGGCCTCCTGAGCTTTAAACGTATAGGTCTTGTAGGGACTTACAACAAGGTAAGGAGCAAACTGCGAATAGGTAGTAGTAGCTGCAGTACCCACAAAGAAAGTGCCAGCGGGACGATAATAATAGGCCTCGCCGGTTGATGGTGCTGCCTTGAGACTCATCGCGGCACGCTCGGCCTCGGTAGCCACAACGGCATCGCCCGCATTCTCGGGCTCCATCATTTCGGCTTTAAACTCATTTCCCTTAGCCACACCTGCCTGGTGTGCTACTGGCTGTGCCTGCATTGCTGCGGCACCAAGCAGCAAGAAAGCTGCAATTGCGTAGATTTTTCTCATGTTACAATTAATTTATTGGTTTTATAATTATGTGACTATTGTTTTAAGGATGAAATTCACTTTTTTCTATAAACACCCACAAAAATAAGCATTTTTATCGAAAAATGCTCAGAAAAAATTATATTTTTTTATTTTTTTGCACATAATAATGACAAAATAACGAAATCATATAGCAAATATATTCAGTCAATTTGCTTCGTTTTAGTGGGGTTTTAGTCACTCCGCATTGTGCTTTAAAGCCATTCTAATGACCGATTTGAGTTTAATGAGGGTTAAATTGTTGAAAAGTCTTTAAAAGTGGGAAAATAAACCGCCTAAATAGGTTTTATTTAATTTATTATGTGTAATTTTGCACCCGTTTTTAGGGGAGGCCGCCAATCTCTGTGGCGAGTTGGACGGGTCGCACTAAAAATTAAGAACTTATACTAATAACTAAAATTAAGAACTAACTAAGAACATGTTAGGAAAAACTAACGTCAAGTTCCGTCAGAGCATTGTAGTTCGCTTCTCGGGCGACTCGGGCGACGGAATGCAGCTTGCCGGCAACATTTTCTCTAGTGTGTCGGCCGAGATGGGTGATATTATCTCCACCTTCCCCGACTATCCCGCCGAGGTGCGTGCCCCCCAAGGCTCGCTTAATGGTGTGAGTGGTTTTCAGGTACACATTGGCCATGGCGTGCACACTCCTGGTGACGAGTGTGACGTGCTGGTAGCGATGAACCCTGCAGCACTAAAACAGAACGTCAAGTTCTTGAACAAGAACGGTGTGGCGATTGTCGACATCGACTCGTTCAAAGAAATTGACCTCAAGAAGGCCGAGTTCAAGACCAGTGATCCCTACAAGGAGATTGGCCTAAAGACCCAAATCGTTGAGGTGCCCATGACATCGATGGTGAAAGCCGCCCTCGAAGACAGTGGTATGGACTTCAAGTCGCAGATGAAGTGCCGCAACATGTTTGCCCTGGGCCTGATATGCTGGCTGTTCAACATGCCCTTGTCGAGCGCCCGCCGCTTCCTCCAGCACAAGTTTGGCAACAAGCCAGCAGTGTATGACGCCAACTGCAAGGTGCTTCAAGGTGGCCATGACTATGGTCACAACATCCACGCATCGGTATCGAAATACCGTATCGAGACCGAGGACATGCGCCCTGGCATCTATGTTGACGTTAACGGCAACAAGGCCACCGCTTGGGGACTGATCCTTGCCAGCGAGAAGAGTGGACGCCCCCTGTACCTGGGCAGCTACCCTATCACTCCTGCCACCGACATCCTTCACGAGCTTGCCAAGCGCCGCGACCTGGGCGTGAAAGCCTGCCAGATGGAGGACGAGATAGCTGGCATATGCTCAGCCATTGGCGCCGCCTATGCTGGCAGTCTGGCAGTGACAAGCACCAGTGGTCCTGGTCTCTCGCTCAAGAGCGAGGCAATGGGCCTGGCAGTGATGTCGGAGTTGCCACTGGTGATCATCGATGTTCAGCGTGGTGGTCCCTCTACCGGCATGCCCACCAAGACCGAGCAGACCGACCTGCTGCAGGCTCTCTACGGCCGCAGTGGCGAGTGCCCACTCGTAGTGCTGGCTGCCACCTCGCCCACCGACTGCTTCCACATGGCCTTTGAGGCTGCCCGCATCGCCATTGAGCACATGACCCCCGTGATCCTGCTCACCGATGCCTTCATCGCCAACGGGTCCAGTGCCTGGCGCGTTCCCGAACTTGGCGACTATCCCGAGATACACCCCAACTTCGTCCCCGAGGAGAAAGAAGGCAGCTGGCATGCCTATAGCCGCAACGACGAGCTCGTGCGCTACTGGTCATTCCCTGGCGTTCCTGGCAAGATGCACCGCGTGGGTGGCCTGGAGCGTGACTACGACACCGGCGTTATTTCTAACAGTCCCGAGAACCACCAGCGCATGGTCAACACCCGTGCCCAGAAGATTGCCAACGTTGCCAACCACATTCCCAATCTCGAGGTCAAGAGCGAGAATGCCAAGAGCGACACCATCCTCATTGGCTGGGGTGGCACCTATGGCCACATCCTCACTGCCTATGAGCACCTTAACAAGGCCGGCAAGGCAATCGACTTTGCCCAGTTCCAATACATCAACCCACTGCCACGCAACACCCGCGAAGTGCTCACCAAGTACAAGACCGTGATTGTGGCAGAGTTGAACAATGGTCAGTTTGCGACCTACTTGCAGAGCCAGATTCCCGAGCTCAACATCAAGCGCGTCAACAAGACACAGGGACAACCGTTCCTTGTCAACGAAATTGAAGAAGGTGTAACAAAAATCATGGAGGGCAAATAATCATGACAAATCAAACATACGAACCCAAAGATTACAAGAATGATATAGCCGTGCGTTGGTGCCCAGGCTGTGGCGACCATGCAGTGCTAAACGTGCTTCACAAGGCAATGGCCGAACTAGGCATTCCTCCCCACATGATTGCTGTGGTCTCGGGTATTGGCTGCAGCTCACGTCTGCCTTATTACATGAACACCTACGGTTTCCACACAATCCATGGCCGTGGCGGTGCCATCGCTACAGGCGTGAAGGTTGCCAACCCACAGCTCACCGTGTGGCAAATCTCGGGCGACGGCGACTGCCTAGCCATTGGTGGCAACCACTTCATCCACGAGGTGCGTCGCAATGTAGACTTGAACCTGCTGTTGCTCAACAACAAGATTTATGGCCTGACCAAGGGCCAGTTCAGCCCCACCAGCGACCGTGGCTGCATCTCGAAGTCGTCGCCTTATGGCACAACCGAAGACCCATTTATTCCTGCCGAACTGGTCTTTGGCGCTCGTGGCACTTTCTTTGCCCGCGGCATCGACGTTGAGCTGAATATCAACAAGGAGATTATGATTGAGGCTGCTGGCCACAAGGGCTGCTCGGTGGTTGAGATCTTGCAGAACTGCATGATTTTCAACAACGGCATCCACAACCGCATCACCGACAAGGCAGTACGCGCCAACCGCACCATCCACCTCGTGCATGGCGAGAAGATGCTCTTTGGCAAGAACCGCGACATGGGTCTCGTGCAAGAGGGATTTGGACTGAAGGCCGTGCGCCTCGATGATGGCGAGTACACTATCGACGACGTGCTCATCCACGACGCTCACTGCCAGGACAACTTCCTGCATCAGCAACTCGCCATGATGGACGGCACCAATCTGCCCGTTGCGCTGGGTGTGATTCGTGACGTTGATGCTCCAACCTATGAGACCGACGTGACAGTGCAGATGCGCAAAATCCAAGCCAAGCATCACTTCAAGAACTTGCGCGACATGATCCTCGCCGGCGACACCTGGGAGAGAAAGTAGGCGCTTCGCGTTGACAATCATATGTAACACAAGCCCAACGAAAAACAAGCCGATGTGGTAATGATATCCTAGCCCGTCGGCTTGTTTCTTTTCAACTTATCTCCCTTACTGTCACATTCCTCGTTAAATTGTCAAGCACAAGAGTCTATTGTTACTAAAGACATGATATCCTGGTTAATGGAAGAGCATGGGCTTTCCATTCAGGAAGCCTTTGATGCTGTCTACACTTCACGCTTGTTTGAGAAACTTAATGACCCAAAAACTGGCTTGTACTTTCAATCTTCAGGATATGTATATAGCTTTCTAAAAGACGAACTATACAAGAATTCTTAGCTCTTTGTACTTTATACTTTGTAGTTTGTACTTTTTTTCTATTTCATTGAATATCGGCAGCCTGGCAGGGTGGCGATCACGCCCTTGGTGTCGAGTTCTACCAGTGCCGACATGAGGCGGTAGATGGGCATGGCCATCATTCCTGCGAGGTCGTTGATGTGCAGGTCTCCATGCTTGCGCAGGAGGTCAACAATCGTCTGCTGCTCGGCCGTCAGTTGCGGGAACAGTTCCATCTCGGTGGCTTTCTCGGGAATCATCTTCGACTCCCATCGCATAGCATTGAGCAAGTCCTCGGCACAGGTGATTGCCGCAGCCTGATTGTTCATGATGAGACGGTTGCAGCCCTTGGAGAACTCGTCGGTGACCCTGCCGGGAACTACAAACACGTCGCGGCTGTAGCTGGCGGCGATGTTGGCAGTAACCAGTGCCCCACCCTTGTTGGCACTCTCCACCACCACTGTGCAGTCGCTCAGGGCAGCGATGATGCGGTTGCGCGCAAGGAAGTTGCCACGGTGTATCTGATCCTGACTGGTGTAGTCGCTCACCACTGCCCCGCCCTGCTGCACCATGCGTGCAGCATCGTTGCGATGCTCGGCAGGGTAAATCTTGTTCAATCCACAAGCCTGCACCCCCACGGTGGGAACACCACGCTTGAGCGCGGCACGGTGGGCGTTGATGTCGGTGCCATAGGCAAGCCCGCTCACTACCACCAGTTCATTCTCAAGCAGTTGTGACAGACCTTCCACCAGTTTGTCGCAAAACGCTGCTCCGTAGTGTGTGCTGCGTCGCGTTCCCACGATGCTCACCACATGCTTGGCATTAAGGTCGCAGTTGCCCGTGACATAGAGCAATATGGGCGCGTCGCTGGCATTGAGCAGTCGCTGAGGGAAAGAGGCGTCGGTAAAATACAGTACCCTGATATTTTTCCTTTCCACGAAGCGCATCTCGCGCTCCGCCTTGCGCAGCATCTCGTCGCGATGCCCACGCTCCCACACCTTGCTGCGACTTCCAGTGATTGCCATGAGGTCGGTGTCGCTCATCTGGAAGAAATCCTTCTCGCTGGGAATCACATCAAGCAAGCGCTGCGCCAGCTCCACACCCATGCCTCGGATGCCTGCCAGCGCCATGCGGTATAATATGTCGGGACTGTTGCCTATAGCCATTTCTCAAACTTGTGAAACAGTTTCTCGCTGCGCGAGAGCTTGCCGTCCTCCAGACTTACCACACTCACCACAGCACTCACAGCCATCTCGCCCGTGTACTTGTTGCGGATGTCCTGGTGGAAGACAAATCTCACCCCCTTGCGCTCCACCCACAGGCTGCTGAGCATCACGTCGCCACTGCGCAGCGGCGTCTTGTAGTCAATCTCCACGCGGTTGAGCACCGGCACGATGCCGTCGGTGCTCATCTCCTTGAACGAGTATCCCGCCCATCGGCAGAACTCATGCCGAGTGAGCTCAAGGTAGTGCAGATAGATGGCATTGTTGACAATGCCCTCACTGTCGAGCTCATAGTCTCGCACAGCAATCTCGAGCGTGTAGATATAGTCGTTATTCTCCATTTTCATGACTGTGTTCATAATATAATTGCAAAGTTAATCATTTTTTCTTAATTTTGCCCGCAAGTTATGATATATCCAGGAAATTTTGAGAGTAAGATAGGGTTTACCACAGTGCGTAAAGAGATTAACTCCAGGTGCGTGAGCACACTGGGCCAGCACTGTTGCGAGCAGATGCGATTCTCCACACGCCTCGACGAGGTGAAGCTGTGGCTCAACCAGACCAATGAGTTTCTAAGTATCCTGCAGTCGAAGCGCGAGTTCCCGCTCAACTATTTCTTCGACATGCGCTCCACGCTCAAGGCCATTGCCGTGCCTGGCAGCCACCTGAGCGAGCAGAGCCTCTTTGACCTGCAACGGTCGCTCATGACGGTGAGCGAGATAGGTCGCTTCTTTGAGCGCAGCAGCGAGGAGGGCACACACCCCTACCCTAACCTCTCTCGCCTGGCAAAGACCATGCAGTCGTTCCCCGACATCATAGCCGAGACCAGCCGCATCCTCGACAAGAACGGCAACATCAAGGACAACGCGTCGCCCCTGCTCCAGGACCTGCGCCGCGCCATTGCCAGTGCCACAGCCAGCATCAACGGCTTGCTGCGCAAGGTGATAAACGCGGGTCGTGAGGCTGGCTACCTTGACAAGGACACCACGCCCAGCGTGCGCGACGGCCGTCTGGTGATTCCCGTCTCGCCCATGCACAAGCGCAAGCTGCGCGGCATTGTTCACGACGAGAGTGCCACGGGCCGCACCATCTTTATCGAGCCCGAGGAAGTGGTGGAGACCAACAACCGCATCCGTGAAGCCGAGGCCGAGGTCAAGCGCGAGATCGTGCGCATCCTCACCGAGGTGACCAACATGATACGCCCTCATGCCGAGGAACTCCTTGCCACCTACCGCGTGCTGGGCCTCATCGACTTCATCCGTGCCAAGGCAGTCTTTGCCCAAGACGTCGACGGCCAGCTGCCACACGTGGAGAAAGACCCGCACGTGGAGCTTTACCATGCCGTTCACCCCGCACTGCTGCTATCGCTGCGGGAGCAAGGCAAGGAAGTGGTGCCGCTAAACATAGAATTGAACCACGACCAGCGCATCCTGCTCATCTCGGGGCCTAACGCCGGCGGCAAGTCGGTGTGCCTGAAGACGGTGGGTGTGGTGCAATACATGATGCAATGCGGCGTGCTGCCCACGGTGTACTACAACTCCCACATGGGAATGTTTGGCAGCATCTTCATCGACATTGGCGACCAGCAGAGCATCGAGGACGACCTGAGCACCTACAGCAGCCACTTGCAGAACATGAAGACCTTCCTGATGCGCGGCGACAAGCGTTCGCTGGTGTTGATCGATGAGTTTGGCAGTGGCACCGAGCCCCAGATAGGCGGCGCCATAGCCCAAGCCATCCTCGACCAGCTCAACAAGAACCGCGTCATGGGCGTGATAACCACCCATTACCAGAACCTCAAGCACTTTGCCGACGAGACAGCAGGCATCGTCAATGGTGCCATGCTCTATGACCGCCAGCACATGAAGCCGCTGTTTCAGCTCTCGATAGGCTATCCCGGCAGCTCGTTTGCAATCGAGATAGCCCGCAAGACCGGCATTCCCCGCGATGTCATCGACAAGGCGAGCGAGATAGTGGGCAGCGACTATATCAACATGGACCGCTACCTGCTCGACATCGTGCGCGACCGCAAGTACTGGGAAAGCAAGCGCTACGACATCCACCAGAAGGAGAAGAATCTCAACGCCATCGCCGAGCAGTATAACGAGCGGCTCGAGAAGCTCAACGCCGAGTACAAGGCAATCCTCAAGGAGGCACGCAGCGAGGCGCTCGACATCATCGCCAAGAGCAACTCGCAGGTGGAGCGCACCATCAAGGATATCAGGCAAGTGCAGGCCGAGAAAGAGAAGACGCGCCTCGTGCGTCAGCAGCTCGAAGACTTCAAGCGCCGCCTCGCTCAGGAAGACGACCAAGAGACACTCAAGGAAATCAAGCCCTTGCACCCCGTGGGCAAACCGCCCAAGAAGGAGAAGGCCAAGAAGAGCCACATCGTCAAGAAAGACGACAAGTCGCGCCCCTTGCAAGCGGGCGACTCGGTACTGCTCAAGGGTGGGACATCGACGGTGGGAACCGTTATCAGCCTCGACGAGAAATATGCTGTGGTGGCTTTTGGCAGCCTCAAGACCCGTGTTGAGACCTCACGCCTGGAGCGCACCATGCGCAAGGCTGAGGTGCGCGAGAAGCCATCAATCACCAAGTCGACTGCCGACGACATCAGAGAGCGACAACTGCACTTCAAACCCGACATCGACGTGCGCGGAATGCGTGCCGACGAGGCAGTGCAGGCCGTGACCTATTTCATCGACGATGCCATCCAGTTCTCCTACAAGACGCTGCGCATACTCCACGGCACCGGCACTGGTGCCCTGCGAGAAGCCATCAGGCAATATCTCAACACTGTGGCTGGTGTGAAGAACTACCACGACGAGCACGTGCAACTGGGCGGCGCCGGCATCACGGTAGTTAATCTGGAATAACGTTTAATGCTTAATGCACAGTGCTTTTTCAATGCATAATGCTTTTTCAATGCTCAATGCATAATGCGCAGTGCACAATCTTTTTAATGCTTAATTAAGCCCTCTAATGCTCGAATGCTCGAATACTCGAATACTCGATGATTCTATCCTCTCACCTCTTCCCTCTCTCCTCTCCCCTAAAACCTCCCCTATAAACCAAAAATGCTAAAGGGCTTATGTCCTTTAGCATTTTGGGCGTCATGTCACGTTTCACAACGATCAACGCCCCATTGATGAAAAAAATAGTGATTACTTTTATTGATTTGCCTTATGTGTTATTAATTCGTGACAAAGATATATCAAAAAAAACAATACTCCAAACCCATTTCAATTAACTACCACAAAAAAGGTGTAAAATACCACTTTTCTTCAACAAGTGCCTTTGGAAACTGCCATGGGCAGATGGCATCAATACCACTGTACACCGTTGTTGTAGCTCGAGTGCTTGTCATACTTGAAGTCGCTCAGGATGCTCGACTTCACTGCAATGTGGAAGTTATAGGACTTGTAGGGCCCCACGGGCACGAAACTTGCGCTCATGACAAAGCAGTGCATCTCGCGACTCACCGAGCAGTTCATGTAGGCAATCTTGTGGGTGTCGAAGTTGTAGCTTCCCGAGAGGCTGAAGTTCCAGTTCTTGGTGGGCCTGATGTTTCCATTGAAGCTCAAGTTGTGGGTAAACTTGCCCTTGTACTCCATCTTGTTGTAGTCGAAAGCCCCATATCCATAGTTTATTGAGTAGTTAATCGTGAGACTCCATGGGCAGCTCCACTGCATGTACCCATCGGGTCTGAGCACCACATCAGAGCCCTCGGCTTGTCCTCCCTTGTTCTCACTGTCCTTCATGTTACCCAGTTTCTTGTCGTCATCGTCTTTTTTCTTCTTGTCACCCCGCCTGAAGAGTTTCTTGAACGTGTCGTTGTTGAAGGTGTAGGAGAACGACGTTCCAGTGCTGGCCAGTCGTCCCCATCCACCGCCGTGGAAGAGTCGCAGCTTGTTGATGCGCACAGGAGCTCCATTCTCGTTGAGACCATATTTATACACATCCCAAGTAGCGCTCAGGTTGAGGTTGAAACCCTTGGTGATTCTCAACAGGATAGAAGTGTTGAGGTTGCTCCACCGTAGCGAGTCGGCGGCGAAATTGTAGGACTGGCTCAGCGTTAGGTTTTCGATAATAGATATCTTCTTGTAACCCGTGCTGTCCTCGTCGCTGCGCACCTTAGCCTCGAGGTTATTGGCAATATTAAACGAAATCACTCCGCTCTTGCCACTCTGCGGCTGGCCATAGATGCCATGCTGGAAGTAAGGATACTTCACATTGCGCTCCTTTCCCTGGTTGTCGACATAGCTGTAGTTGCCATAATATCCCCAGAACTTAGAGCCAAAGTCGGGCGAAGCCGAGAACGACACAGTGGGCGTTATCACATGCCTAACCATCTGCAGCTTGTCGCCCATGAACTTGAGCGGCTTGTAGAAGCCGTAGATTTTGGTGCTCATCGACACCGATGCGTTGAAGTCGAAGAGGTTGTAGAACCCATAGGTGGTGTCGCGCACCACAGCGCTGGAATTAGGATCCCACGCCTGCTTGATCTTGCTCGTGTACATGCGGTCGTTGAGCGTGATGTTGGGCGTGATGTTGATGTATTTAAACACGTTGAACGTAGCCGAGATGGGCACCACGTGCGAGAATCCGTTGCGCCAGTCCTTCACCAGGCTTTTGTGGAAGAACTCTTTTTCCTTGGCAGTGAGCGTGTTCTGGAAACGTCCACTATAGGAGATTTTGATTTTCTCATACCACTTCTCGGCTCCCACGGCTCGCTTGCGCTTGAAGGGAGAGGTTTGCGCCATGGTGATGGTGAAATTAGGGAAAGAGACGGTGAGCGTAGAGTCGGCCGAGCGCTGCGACACGCTTGCCGTTGCCGCGATGCTCCACTTGGAGTTAGGGAAATTATAGGACCAGTTCACCGTCGAACTCTTAGTGTTCTCGGTAAACGTGTTGCGGTAATAGTCGGTGATGTTGTTTCGGGAATATCCACTGGTGGCGAAGTTCACGCTAGCCGAGAACTGCATGTTGGGGTTAGACTTCGAGTCCTGCGTGTGGGTCCATGCAACCGAGAAGTTCTTCATCTTGCTGTAGTCGCGGTCGCCCTTGTCGCCATTGACAGTGGTGAGGAAACTAGCGCTAAGGTGTCCCGAGAACTTATAACGCTTGGCGTAGTTGGATTGCAGCGAGACGCCCCACGAGCCACGGGTGTAGATTTCGCCCGTGAGCGCCAGGTCCACATACTGGTTGATGGCAAAGTAATATCCACCGTTCTTGAGATAGAAGCCGCGGTTGTAGTCCTCGCCAAAGGTGGGCACCAGCACACCGCTGGAGTATTTGTTGGTAAACGGGAAGAAGGCAAACGGCACAGCCAGTGGCAGGGGCAGGTCCTCGAGCACCATGTAGGCAGGTCCGGTGATCACGTTCTTCTTGGGCCTCATCTTCGCCTTGGTAATCTGGAAGTAGAAGTGCGGGTGCTCGTGGTTGTCGCAGGTGGTGTAGCGTCCATTCTTGATGTGATACTCGTCGTCCTCATGCTTCTTGGTGATGCCACCGGTGAGGTAGCCATCGCCCTGCTCGGTGATAATGTCGGTGATAATACCCTTCTTGGTCTTGAAGTTGAAAGCCATCCTCTTCGACTTGTACTCGCCGCTGGGGTCGGTAAATACAGGCTTGCCCTGGAGCTCGCCCACCGAGTCGGGCACACCCACGGCATGCACCACGCTGCTGTCCATGTTCATAGTAATGGACGAAGCCTTGAGGTCCATGTTGTCGTAGGACACCTCACTCTCGCCATAGAACCTGAGGTCGTTGCGGCCAAAGAGCACGATAGAGTCCTTAGACGAGAACTTCACCACATGGTCGATGTCGACGGCGCGCGTCTTCTTGAAGCGCGCAGTGTCGCGTGGAGCATTCAAAGAGTCGCGTCCCACCGAATCGACAGCAGCGCGCGTCCTTCCCAGTGGAGCCCTTACCTGCGGAGCAGCCACCAGATTAAACGCACTGGCAACAAACATACTCATTGCCACGCACCACAATAATATTTCAAGCCGTTGTGTCCTCAATCTTATGAGTGCTAAATATCGAAATAACCTACAAAATTAATCATTTCTGCTGATATAGGCTCAAGATTGACAATAATTAAATATTACAATGACCAAATTAAGTAAAGTTTTTTATTTTTTAACCCGCCTGCAAGACACTCACGCCCGAAAAGCAAACCCCAGGAGCGAACGAGCCGGCGGCTCGCAATACTGGACTGGGGGGGGAGGCTGGACTTGAGGCTCGCAATACTGGACTGGCAGGGAGGCTGGACTTGAGGCTCGCAATACTGGACTGGCAGGGAGGCTGGACTTGAGGCTCGCAATACCGAACTGGGAGAGAGTGGGAGGCGGGACTTAAGGCACGTGCTGCTGGACTGGCTAGAATCACTGATGAATGATTATTGTGGCGGGCCAAAGAGGGTTGCCATTTGGTCGAAGCGTGCTAGTGTGGCGGTGCCAAATTTTGCTAGTTTAGACCTTGCTACGTCGAGAGAGCGTGGAGGGTCATAGGGGTGCGACTTGCTGAAGAACTTGTCGGCATAGCACACCAGCTTCTCCTCGATGCTCAGCGGCAGCAGGTCGCGGTGTGGCAGTGGCAAGTCGCGCTCGATAATCTCGTCGAGCGACAGCCCCGCCCCAGTGTGCCGCTCGCACACCAGCGCATGGCGAAAGAGCCCTATCTCGTCGAGCATGCGGCGCCCTATCACTCCGTGGCAAATGTAGGGCTCGGTGCCATGGCAGTGGATGCCAGGCGCACTGGTGTGAATCACACCTATGTCATGAAGCATAGCAGCCTCGACGGCAAACTCCAGGTCCAGCGGCTTGCCTTGCGCCACGAGCCTCTCGCCCAGCTGCTGCACCAGTTGCGCCACCTGGCGACTGTGCAAGAGCAGCAACTCGCTTAAGTCGCTCCCCGCTTCATAGAAGCGATCAATGATTGATAACGTGTCGATCATAGAATAAAAAGTGGTGTGTCACACATCACAAAACATGCAACACACCACATTAGTCTTAGAAATTAATTAATCGAGAATGGTGTTCCATCCATGAGTGTCCTCAATGTCACCCTTCTGGATGCCTTGCAGGCGCTTGTAGAGCTTGGTAACAACAGGACCAGGGTTGCCATCCTTAGAGATGACATAGGTCTTGTCGTTGTCGAAGTCATAGACCTCACTCAGAGGCGAGCAAACGGCTGCAGTACCGCACTCGGCTGCCTCGTCAACCTCGGCAAGCTCCTCGATGGGAATTGGACGGCACTCTACCTCAAGGCCCATGTCCTTAGCAATCTGCTGGAGGCTCATGTTGGTGATAGAAGGCAGGATTGAGCCACTCTTTGGAGTGATGTACTTGTTGCCCTTGATGGCAAAGAAGTTGGCTGGGCCACACTCGTCGAGATACTTCTTCTCCTTTGGATCGAGGAAGAGCACAGCCGAGAATCCATTCTCCTGAGCGCGAGCAGTAGCACCCATACCGCAGGCATAGTTGCCACCCACTTTCCAGCGACCAGTACCGCAAGGAGCAGCACGGTCATACTCGCGATAAACAGCAACCTTAGTTGGCTTGAAGCCCTGTGGGAAGTAAGGGCCTACTGGAGTGACGAAGATGATGAGAGTGTACTCGTCGGCTGGCTTAACACCAACTCTAGCCTGAGTACCAATCTCTACTGGACGAATGTAGAGCGAGCTGCCACTCTCATAGGGAGGAATGAAACGCTCGTTGAGCTTGACAACCTTCTTCACCATTTCCAAGAAGAGTTCTTGAGGCACGGGAGCCATCTTGATACCATTGGCACTGTTGATAAGGCGCTGAGCGTTGGCCTCGGGACGGAAGATGCGAATTTTACCGTCTTTACCACGGAAAGCCTTCAATCCCTCAAAGATTTCTTGACCATAGTGAAGGCAAGTAGCAGCGATGTGAATGTTTACAAATTCAGAATCGCTAACCTCGATCTCACCCCATTTGCCATCTTTGTAGGTGCAACGCACGTTATAGTCGGCCTTCATGTAACCAAAAGGCAGGCTACTCCAATTAATGTTCTCTAAGTTTGTCATAATAATAAATAATTGTGTATTAAAAAGTTATATTTTGATAAGCAATATTAATCAAAAGGTCGCCATCTCTCATAGACAACTTTTTTCACAGGGCAACCTTTTGAGTGATATTTCCAATCTTTACCAAGTAAATGCCTCTTGTGTTGAGCTTTAGCTCAGCGATGCCAGGTTGCAATGTTGCTTGCGATACCAGCTGTCCCAGAATTGTGAACACCCTCACTTGAATGGTGCGCTGTGTGCGAATTGTTATCGTTCCACTGCGCTGGAAGATTTCCACTCCGTCGGTCGCCTTAGGGTCGGTGAGACTGCGTCCTTGCACTTGCGTGGTCTCTCGCCATTGCGCCCTAGCACTCATTGTCAATGGCGCAGCAAGCATCATGAGCGCAGCAAGTATAACAAAAAATCTCCTCTTCACCATGTCAATTTTTGAGTGGGAATATTCACAAAATACTGTGTGCAAAAATAGTATATTCTTTGAAAACAAAAAAATGATAGACTGAATTTTTTACTATTATTGCTTAAAATTTGTAAATATTGCTGTCATAGGCGATAAAAGCACCAGTTCAGGGGCTTTTTTCGGCCACCAATTGAGGCAGACACTTACAATTTGTAACCCACTCTATTGCCCAGTGCCGCCCATGGCATCAGGCAAGGTAAGGATTGTAGACTTTCTCGTCGCCCACGGTGGTGGTGTCGCCGTGGCCCGAGGCAATGACGGTGTCGGCAGGCAAGGTCATAATCTTGGTGTTGATGCTGTCTATGAGCACGGGGAACGAACCACCCGGCAGGTCGGTCCTGCCAATGCTGCTCTGGAACACCGCGTCGCCAGTGAAAATCACCGAGCTGCTTGGGCAGTAGAACGACAACGAGCCGGCAGAGTGGCCAGGCGTTTCGAGCACCTGTATCTCCTCGCCAGCAAAGTCTATCACGTCGCCCTCCTTCAGGAAACGGTCGATGGTGAGCGGCGAGGTGTCGATTTTAAGTCCAAAGCGAGCACCCTGAACTGGCATTTGCTGGGCATAAGATGCCTCTTGCTCTCCTGCCTCCACCTGCACGCCATATCGCGTGGCAAGCCACCTGGCGGCACACGCATGGTCCACATGGCAATGCGTGAGCAGCAAGTGTTTCAGAGTTAAATTATTACCATCGATAAAGGAGGTTATCATCTCTTTCTCGCTCTCGGTCATCATGCCGGGGTCGATTACTATGCACTCTCCCCCGGGACCGCTCCACAAGATGTAGCAGTTCATCCCAAAGGGATTCATTGTAAAACGTGAAATCTTCATTATCTTGCT
>ONIY01000034.1 GCA_900318065.1 uncultured Prevotellaceae bacterium | reverse complement strand
AAGTAAGAAATCAACCTGGCATTCTTCGTATTATATTAACATTTTGTTTGCTTTTGGCGGACTTCGTCCGCAACGATGCTGCAAACTTAATGTTACTCATGGTCAGCAGGTTCCGATGATGGTTGCTACAGCGATGAGGCTACTATTGCTAATGTCATTTCGATTGGAGCATACGTATCGGAGAGAACAACCACTAACTATGCAGGCACAAGCACCGATTATAGTGATGTGTATACCAATGGTGATATCGCCTATTTCTCCAGTTGGGGAACAGCTGCCCACAGTCCCACAGGATTATTCTATCCGTGGATTTCGGCTCCTGGTGCTCGATTGATTGCTGGTGTGAACCATAACCACACAACTTCGGTTGACGATTACAGCTATTATGGTTCTAATTACAACTCTGATTTGAAGGTTAACAGCACCACCAGCCCCTACGCCTACATGGAAGGCACCTCGATGGCGACCCCCACTGCTGCAGGTATCGTGGCATTGTGGCTGCAGGCGTCACTCCATGACAATGCCAAGAGTGAGTGGAAGAACCTCACCGTCAACAAAGTGAAGCAACTGATGGCACAAACCGCCATCCACGACAGTTACACCGATGGTGGTGCCAATGCCAGTCACTTTGGTAATGGTAAGATTGACGCATTAGCAGGTATTCAAGAAATCCTTAATTGCAACGGTCCCGCAATCACCGCCAATCCCACCTCTCTCGACTTTGGCAACGTGACTGCTGGAACAACTACGACAAAGACATTTACTGTTACTGGTACCAATCTCACTGGCAACATTTCATTGTCAAAGAGTGGCAACAACTTCTCTATCGACAAGACTAACATCACCAAAAACAGTGATGGCACTGCTAGCGCCACTGTTACCGTAACCTTCTCGCCCACTGCCAACGCCAGTGCAACCTATACTGGCACAGTAACCCTCACCAGCACCAGCGCAAGCACAGTGACAGTGTCACTCACTGGTAATGGCGTCTATAGTGCACCAGCATTAACAGCTAATCCCACCAGCCTATCGTTCACAGGCAATAGCGGCCAGACCTATACAAAAACCGTGAGAGTAACAGGCAGTAACTTGCAAGGAGGCGTTAGTATTGCCATTTCGGGCAGCAATGTCTACAGTGTTACGCCCACCACAATCACTGCCGCTCAGGCAGCAGCAGGCTACGATGTCACTGTTACTTGGGCACCAACATCGGGCGGCACAACAACTGCCAACCTGGTGTTCACCACCACTGGCACTGGCGCAAATACTGTGACCGTTCCCATCACTGGTACCGCTACTGGTCCTTCGGTTACCGCGACACCAAGCAGCCTTTCTTTCACTGGTTACACAGGTCAAACCTACACAAAGACCATAACTGTTAAAGGCACCAACATTGGCTCCAACAACATTACGGCGACGCTGACTGGTGCAAATGTTTATAGTATCGACAAGAACAGCATCACCTATTCACAGGCCACAAGCACCAATGGTGCCACAATCACCGTGACCTGGAAACCCACCACTCGTGGCGAGACAAACGCTACACTTACTCTCAGATGCAATGGTGTTGACGATGTGGTAATCCCCATCACTGGTACAGCACAGGGTGGAACAATTACCGCAAGTCCAACCACAGTTTCGTTTAGTGGTTATGCTACTCTTACCTACACTCAAACTGTGAACGTGACAGGCGCCAACCTTGAGGAAGACATTACTGCAACGCTCAACGATGCCAACGGCATCTACAGCATCAACCCCACAAGCATCAGCAAGACAGCAAATGGAGTGGCTCTCACCATCACATGGGCTCCTACCAGTGCTGGACAAACCACTGCAACCGTAGTGCTTTCAAGCCGCAATGCCGATGACGTGACAATAAACATCACTGGCAACGCTCAAGCCGCTATACCCACGTTGATTGTAGAACCTTCAGAAATCACCCTTAATTCTTATATCGGAACGGAGGTTCAAAAAACATTCAACGTTTCGGGACGGTTCATCAATAATGATGTAACATTGACTCTTACCGATGCAAACAATGTGTTCAGTTTAGGCACAGTGACAATTCCTGCAGCAAGCATAAGCGAAGAAACACCTGTTGAGGTTGTGGTGAAATTCAAACCCACAGCCGAAGCATTCAATGACTATACTGGCACTGTTACAGTAGCATCGACAAATGCCGAGACCAAGACAATAGCACTCACTGGTAAGGTTAACGAGCCATTCATTGTCGTTGAGCCAGAGGCACTGTCGTTCACTTCCGACATTAACACCACAGTTAACAAAGAAGTACAACTCATTGCCGAGAACCTTTATGAGGACATAAGTGTTACCTTGAACGACCCAAGCAACGTGTTCTCGATTTCAACAAGCACCATCAGCATTGCTGCTGCCGAGGAGGCCGCCAGCTTTATGGTATCGTTCAATGCTCCCGCCGAAGGCACTTACACAGGTTCTGTAGTGCTGAGGACTGCCTATGCCGAGGACATCACCATTCCTATTACCGCAACGGCCAACGATGGTGGAACAGCAAGTGATGCTTATCTCAATATCGCTAAGTATGCCACTATTGACGATGCCGGTAAGGGCAGCTTTACTGGCACACTGTATAAGTTCACCGAATATGAAGATGACGGTGCTGCTTGGCTCACATTGCCAGCCTATGGCGCTTATCAAGCCGACAGCCCACAAGAGTGGATTCAAACCAGCATTACAGCAACCACTACTGCTTCATGGAGTGCCACCGACATCTTCCAGGGCAACACAGCCTATGGAACAACAGGAGCAACCTATTATGCCCGCAGTGGCAGTGGATGGGGTAGTTCTTACACAACTCAAAGTGAAACATTCTTTGTGACTAATTGCTCACAGGTAAAGGTACGTGGACATAATGAAAGTGCAAGTAGCAACAACACTTATCCTGCTTACCTTAGAATATATGAGTGCACAAAGAATGCCGATGGCTCAATCACAGCCGCAACAAGTACAGTTGATGAGGAATCATTCTCGACTAAGAATTCCGACTTCACTTTGACATCTATCGATCTTGATGAATCCAAGATTTATAAAGTAGTTGTTTCTACAACTAAGTCAAAGATTTATGAGATTGGATTCAAGACATCAAATAATAATCCAGCACTTAGGGCCACTCCAAGTGAATTGACATTAAATGCTGGTCTTGGCGAGACAGCAACAGGGTCGATAACCGTTAAGGGCAAGATGCTTCCTGCTAATGTGACCGTAACATTAGACGATCCTAATGGAGTGTTCACAATTGATCCCACAACTATTGAATCGTCGATAGTAGAATTTGGTACATCTGTTTCGGTAGCATTCAACTCGGCTGTTGAGGGCACCTACTACGGTACTGTCACATTCACCAGCGGCTCGCTTAGCGCTACTGTCACATTAACTGGTAGATGCAGCAATGGCGGTACTGCTAAGGATGCTTACCTCGATATCGCCAAGTATGAAACCATCGACGATGCTGGCGCTACAGTGAGTGGCATGAGCACTATCTACAAGTACACCGAGTATGAAGCCCAGGATATAGCTTGGCTCACTGTATCGAACTATGGTGCAATGAGTGCCGATGCTAATCAGAACTGGTATACAACCACATCACTCACTCAATACAATAACACATGGAGCGCAAGTGACATCTTCCTGGGCAACGCCTCTTACTTTACCAACAGTACTTCGGGCTTTTCTATCTATGGAAGTGGCAACCAAACCTTCTATGTAACTAACTGCTCACAAGTAAAAGCGCTTGTCAAGGGCAGCAGTTGGAGCAGTGCTTCGGCCACACTGGCAATCTATGAGTGCACAGTCAACGCCGATGGCACAGTCACTGCGGCTACTACAGCAACCGACAGTCAACAAGGAGGAGCAAGTGGCACAGCAGTTATCACTTCGGCTACTCTTGATGCATCCAAGGTTTATATGGTAAGATTGACAGGTGGTGGTTCTTATCCCGACATGCTGGAGATCGCCTTCCAAACTCCGTTGCCTCAGGAGGTGACTCTGGCGCAGATTGTTAATGACCCAAGTGTTGTTGCTGGCAAGCAGTATCGCATTGTTGACGACAACTTGATAGGTGCTTATCTGAGCAATGACAGCAAGTATATCTTCTGTAAGGACGACAATGGCTTCACCAACAAGAAGGAGATAACCACCGGTCAAACCGACTTCATGACTGAGCATGGTTGGCAAACCACTTCTTGGGACCAGAGCAACTGGATTATGCTTAAACTTCCTGCTGGCACCGAACTCACTCAGTCTCAATACCCCACAGGCCACAAGCTGAGTGGCGTGCGCGGCACCCTGATCAACAAGGTCAACCCCACCCTGCAGCTCACTAAGGTTCCCACTCCTGGCGAACAAGCAACCGTTAACTTCAACACCTACCTTGCCACCGACTTCGACCCAGAGATGCTTGCACTGACAGAAAACTACTTCTTCCTGCCTGCTAAGCCCATGGAGGTTGCCAAAGTGATGTGGGCTATGTGGGATGCTGCCAGCGGCAAGTTTGTCGTTGCCTCACCAGTGAACAACAGCACTGGCCGCATCGATGGCGCGTTCTATGCCGACTTGACCAAGTACTACAACGACTCAAGTAACCCCATTGGCGAGATTGAGGACGGTGGCGTGTACAACTTCATCGGCTTTGCCGCTGTGAATGTCAACGGCGTGAGCGCCTCTACCCTCAAGGGCATAACCACACTTGCCGAAGGTGATGCTACTGCAATGGTGGTTTATCCTCTTGAGAACTGGCAACGCCAAGACAAGGATCCCAACGGCACCATTACCGACATCTACACTCTTGACGGTTACCGTGAGGTGGTGGGCGTGGAATATGTCAACGCTGCTGGCCTCACGAGCGACAAGCCATTCAAGGGCGTGAACATCGTTGTGACTCGCTACAGCGACGGCAGCCGCACTACAGTGAAGAAGCTGTATCGCTAAGCGGAAAATGTGATTTCTACCCAATAGGCGTTAGATAAACGTTAAAGATATTGTTTTTAAAAAGGGTTGCTTCCATAGCATGGTGGCAACCCTTTTTCTTAACTAAACTAAAAACTAACCTACTAATATCTTAAAACTGAAAACTATTTACTACCTTTGCAGTCACGAAATGATTTCTCATGCGGCTATTGAGGTTTACATATCACATGGCGGTGCTGTTGCTGGTGGCGATGGCGGTGGCTTCGTGCGCCAACATTGGCAACCCCGAGGGCGGTCCGCGCGACTACACCCCGCCGGTGATGCTGCGCAGCAATCCCGCGCCTGGAGCGGTGAACTTCAAGGGCAAGAAGGTGGAGATCTACTTCGACGAGATTGTCAACATCAAGGACCAGACCACCCGCGTGGTGGTGTCGCCCGCCCCTAAAGAGCAACCCGCCATCAGGGCTCAGGGCAAGAAAATCACTGTGGAGTTTCAGGAAGACCTCTTGCCAGGCACCACCTATGTGATAGACTTCACCGACGCCATCGAAGACAACAACGAGGCCAACGTGCTCGACGGCTTTAGCTTTGCCTTCTCCACCGGCGACCATGTGGACTCGCTGCAGGTGTCGGGCATCGTGCTGCGTGCCAGCGACCTGGAGCCCATGCGCAACGTGCTCGTGGGCCTTCACAGCAACCTCGACGACTCGGCGTTCACCACGCTGCCGCTGGAGCGCGTGAGCCGCACCAACAGCTTTGGGCAGTTCACGCTTCGCAACATTGCCCCTGGCGACTATCACATCTTTGCCCTGCGCGATGCCGACGGCGACTACAAGATGGCACGCAGCGAGGACATTGCCTTCCTCGACCGCGTGATAGTGCCCAGCACCCAGGAGTATGCGTCGCAAGACACGGTGTTCACCTTCGACCACAAGGTAGACACCATCGTGAGCGCCACCCACACCGAGTTCCTCCCTAACGACCTGCTGCTGAGCCTCTTCAACGAGGACTACCGCTCACTGTACTTCAAGAAAAACGAGCGCCTGGGCAACAACAAGCTCCTGACCCTGTTCTCGGCACCCATGCCCGAGATGCCCACGGCAAGAGCCCTGTCGCCACAGCCCATGCTCGACGAGTGGTACAAGCTCGAGACCCGCGAGGCGCAAGACTCGCTCGTGTACTGGCTCACCGACTCCACCATGATAAAGGCCGACACCATCAAGCTCGAGATGACTTACTGGCGCACCGCCGACAACGACTCGCTCGAGCTCAAGACCGACACCCTCACCTATGCCATGCCACGCAACAACAGCACACGCAAGCAAGAGGAGAAGGCCGCCAAGGAGCGCGAGAAGAACCTCAAGGAACTTGCCAAGCTGCAAGAGAAACTCGACAAGCAGCGCCGCGATGGCAAAGACACCACCGACGTGGCTATCGAGCTCTCGGGCCTGCGCGACATGCTCAAGGAGAAACCCGTGGTGCTCAACCTCACCACATGCACCGGTACGGTGGAGATCACCGACTCACTATTCATAAAAGCCGACTCGCCCATCGAGCGCATCGACATGAGCGGCATCCACCTCGAGAAGATGAACAGCGACAGCACGTGGACGCCTGTGGAGGTGCCCACGATGGTGCAGGCCAGCCCGTGGGACGTGTTCCGCTACGTCGCCCCCAAGCGCCTGGAGCAGAACACCGACTACCGCCTCACCATCGACTCCCTTGCCGTGACATCGATCTACGGCATAGCATGCGACACCATCAAGACAAAGTTTAAGGTGAAAAGCGAGGAAGAGTATGCCAACCTGCACGTCAACTGCCTGGGATTTGAGGGCAGCAAGGCATTTGCCATGCTTCTCGACAAGAACGGCCGCACACTGCGAAAAGTAGACGTGCTGGAGCAGTATGCCGACTTCTACGACCTGCTCCCCGACGTGTATTACGTGATGATGGTGCTCGACGCCAACGGCAACGGCCGCTGGGACACCGGCAACTACAGCCAGCACCTGCAGCCCGAAGAGGTGTTCTACTACCATAATCCCATCAAGCTAAAGAAATTCAGCGACATAACCTTAACTTGGAACATCTATGACGTCGCCGTCGACAAGCAGAAGCCCGACGCCATCCGCAAGATCCACCCCGAGGAGCGCAACACCAAGCTCAAGAAGAACGACAACAAGAAGAAGACCGACGACGAGGAAGACGAAGACGAGTTCAACAGCAACGGCTTCATGAACAACAGCACCTACAGCGGCAACAAATATGACGACGTCAAGCGCGGTGTGGTGAGGTAATAAAAACACTCACCAGCCCCCAAAAACCTCGACCGCTCGAATGCTCGAATGCTCGACCGCTCGAGAAAAGAAAAAGAAAAAACCTCGACCGCTCGACCGCTCGAGAAATGAGAAAACATCGACCGCTCGAATGCTCGAATGCTCGACCGCTCGAGAAATGAGAAAAAAACATCGACCGCTCGAATGCTCGAATGCTCGAGAAAACAATAAAACTATAACTAAAAAACTCAACCAAGATGGCCATCGAAATAAAATCCATCAAGGGCTATTACTACCTTGACGCGTGGGTGATGTCACACATAATCTACCAGGCAACAGTCAGCTTTTGCCAGCGTTATCTCAACAAAGACAACGACCCCAGTGGCCGCCTCTATGACCAAATGGTGATGGCAGCACGAAGCGCACCAGCCAACATTGCCGAGGGCAGCTCGCGCCGACAGACCAGCCGTGAAACGGAAATGCGCCTCACCGATGTGGCACGCGCCACGTTGAGCGAGCTGCTGAATGATTTTTTAGCATTCTCACTCACTTATAATATAGAGCCCTGGCCAAAGGACAGTGAGAACTACCGTGCCCTGAAAAGCCTCCAACTTGAGCGACCTAATTATGGCAACGATATAGAACATGATGCGTGGATTCACATTCAGGCACAGCGAAAGCGGTTTGCCCCTTGGGTAGAAAACGAAAACCTAGCAATACGGGTCAATTCCATCAAGCAGCTCATAAACAGGAATATAGAAATGCTGCAAAAAATGATTTCGCGACAACTCGAGGATTTCAAGCACGACGGCGGCTTCACCGAGGGACTAAGCAAGGAAAGAATCGCTACACAAGCGCACCAGGCAATTGAGCAAAATGCTCCACAGTGCCCCTTGTGTGGCAAACCCATGATCAAGCGCACAATCAAACGCGGCGCAAAAGCAGGCCACCAATTTTGGGGCTGTTCCAATTACCCCGAGTGCCAAGGCACACGAAACTATTGAAGTCACCAAAAAAAAAATCGAACACTCGAACACTCGAATGCTCGAACACTCGATGTAATCAAAAAACATCGACCGCTCGATTGCTCGATTGCTCGACCGCTCGAGAAATGAGAAAACATCGACCGCTCGATTGCTCGACCGCTCGAGAAATGAGAAAAAAACATCGACCGCTCGAATGCTCGAATGCTCGACCGCTCGAGAAAGGAGAAAAAAATCGACTGCTCGAGTGGTCGAGTGGTCGATTTCTTGAAGCTAATGCTCGGTGGCCTTTTTCAAAAAAAGTGAGAATAATTTTTCCACGTTAATATTTTATTGTATATTTGCAGGCTGAAATCGTGGAGAAGTGTTATCTCATCGCTTAAAATGGTGATTAACACTGCTCTTACAATTATTTGCACATAAATAAACAAAATAATTAATAACACTAAGAAATGCAAACTAAAGGTTTTATCGTAACTATTGCTACTGCACTGGTGCTGATATGCATTTTCTACCTGTCGTTCTCGTTTGTGACTAGTCACTACGAGGGCATCGCTCAGACTACCGCCCTGAAGGCGGCTAAGATCAAGAGCCCCGACATGTCGAACGATACATATCGCAAAGCCTACAACAACTACATCAGTAGCATCGAGAAGCAGAAAGTGTATCTAGGATACACCTATCAGGAAGTGCGAGAGAAACAGCTGGGTTTGGGTCTTGACTTGAAGGGCGGTATGAACGTAACCCTTCAAATCTCGGTACCCGACATCCTGAAAGTTCTCTCAGGAAACAACCAGGACAAGAAGTTCAACGACGCTATCGCTAAGGTGAGCCCAAGCAGCGAGAACTTCGTGGGCGACTTCTGCAAGAACTACAAGCAGATGGCCCCCGAAGGCAGCTTGGTGCAAATCTTCCGCAACCGCGTCCAGAAGATCAAGGACAATCCCCAGGCCAACGATGCCGAGGTGGAGAGCTACCTCAAAGAGGAAGTCGACAAGATGGTCGACAACTCTTATAAGGTGCTGCGCACCCGTATCGACCGCTTTGGTGTGGTAGCTCCTAACATCCAGAAGCTTCAGAGCACTGGCCGCATCCTGCTCGAGTTACCAGGCATCAAGGAGCCAGAGCGTGTTACCGCACTGCTCCAGAGCACTGCCAACCTTCAGTTCTTTGAGACCTATAAGGGCAGTGAGATTGCATCCGACCTGCAGACCCTGAGCAACGCGTTTGCCAACAGTGGCGCCGCAGCACCTGCCGACACTACTGCCGCTGCTGCCGCCGACAGCACCGCCAAGGCCGCTACCGCTCAGAAAGCCAAGCCCGCCAAGGCCGCTGCCAAGAACACTGGCAAGACCCTGATGGAGCTGCTTGGTGGCATGGACGGTGAGAGTCCCGCCATTGGCCACGTTGCCGAGAGCGACACCGCCGCTGTTAACAAGATTATCTACAGCGACCTCGCCAAGAAGACCCTCAAGAGCGACCTCAAGCTTTGCTGGACCAACAAGCCCGAGGGCCGTGCTGCCAAGGGTGGCGCCGAGACATTTGCTCTCGTAGCCCTGAAGGCCCACCAGCCCGAGGAGGCCGTGCTCACCGGCGACGTTGTTACCAGCGCCACCAGCGAGTATGACAACCTGCAAGGTAATGTAGTGTCGATGACAATGAACGATGAGGGTGCCCGTAAGTGGTCGTCGATCACTGCTCAGAACCTGCGCCGTGCCATCGCCATCGTGCTCGACGACCAGGTTTACTCTTATCCTAACGTAAATAGCCAGATTGACGGTGGCCGCAGCCAGATCACCGGTAACTTCACCCCCGAGGAGGCAAGCGACCTTGCCAACGTGCTCGAGAGTGGTAAGATGGACGCCAAGGTTAACATCGTTAGCCAGAGCGTGATTGGTCCGTCGCTCGGTCAAGAGTCAATCCGCAAGGGACTCGTTTCATTCCTCGTGGCACTCGTGCTGCTGATGATCTTCATGGCGTGCGTCTACGGCATCAAGGCCGGTTCGATTGCCAACCTGGGATTGATCCTCAACCTGTTCTTCACTGCTGGTATCCTGGCATCATTCCAGAGCGTGCTCACCCTGCCTGGTATCGCCGGTATTGTGCTCGCGCTGGGTATGGCGGTTGACGCCAACGTGCTTATCTTCGAGCGCATCAAGGAAGAGCTTCGTGCCGGCAAGGGCCTCAAGGCTGCTGTTGCCGACGGTTATGGCAACGCCTTCTCGGCAATCTTCGACTCTAACTTGACATCTATCATCACTGGTATCATCCTTGCCATCCTGGGTACTGGCCCAATCAAGGGTTTTGCCGTTACCACCATCATTGGTATTTGCTGCTCGTTCTTCACTGCAGTATATGCTACCCGCGTCATCCTCGAGTGGCTCATCAACAAGGGCTGGTTTGCCAACATCAGCTTCACCACCCCCTGGACCCGCCACATGCTCGAGAACGTGAAGTTTGACTTCATGGGCAAGCGCAAGATAAGCGGTACCATCGTCATCATCGTTGTAGCAGCCATCATCGCCATGTTCTTCATTCCTGGCCGTGGCTTGAGCCTGGGTATCGACTTCTCGGGTGGTCGCAACTATGTTGTTCAATTTGACCAGCCAGTTCAGACCGAAGCTCTGCGCACTGCTGTTGCCGCCAAGTTGCCAGGTGCCAACACCTCGGTAATCACCATTGACAACAACACCAAGGTGCGCGTGTCGACCAACTATAAGATTAAGGACGCCGACAGCAAGAAGGTGGACAAGGAAATCGAGGACGCTCTCTATGAGAGCCTCAAGGGTTCGTTCAAGCAGCAGCCCACTCGCGAGCAGTTTGACGTTACCAACACCGAGATTGGAATCCAGCAGAGTGAGCAGGTGGGACCAACCATCGCAAGCGACATGACCCGCGACGCCAGCTGGGCAGTGTTCTTCGCATTGCTCGCAATGGCGCTCTACATCCTCATCCGCTTCCGCAACGTGGCATTCTCGCTTGGCGCACTTGCCGCTGTAGCCTTCACCGCATTTGTGGTAATTGGTTTCTACACCTTGCACGGCGTGTTCCCATTCTCAATGGAGATTGACCAGACCTTCATCGCCGCCATCCTGACCGTAATTGGTTACCAGGTGAACGATACTGTGGTGGTATTTGACCGCGTGCGTGAGTACCGCAACCTCTATCCCAAGCAGAACCTCTATGACACCTTCAACAATGCGTTGTGCTCGACACTTGCCCGTACAACAATGACCTCAATCACCACCTTGCTGGTATTGCTCGTCATCTTCTTCCTGGGCGGTGAGTCGATTCGCAGCTTCATCTTCGCGATGATCCTGGGTGTTATCATCGGTACTTGCTCGTCGCTGTTCATCGCTTCGCCAGTGGCCTACGCCATTGCAAAGCGCGGCGAGAAGAAAGCCAAGAAATAAATCAGTTTAGATTTTTTCATAACAATCAAAAGCCTGGTGCCAAAGTGGCATCAGGCTTTTTTTGTAGTAGCAATAATACAGTTGTAGCTAGTGAAGTTCCTCTGCGAGGCACATTCAGAAGTCGATGCATATCACCAAGCTGCGAGAATGTTGCAAAAGATTTAAACTAACGACAACTCCTCCCCTAAGCTAGGGGAGGTGCCCGCAGGGCAGAGGGGTCTAGCACACTAAAAACAACTGTATATCAAGCAATAAAGAAATAGAGACGTTTGTCATACTCCCCCCGCCCCCTCTATCTTAGAGGGGGAGTTAAAAAAAAGAAAAACCGCAAGCGGTTATCTACTAACTACTTGCGATTCAGAGTTGTGGTACCTCCAGGATTCGAACCGGGGACACATGGATTTTCAGTCCATTGCTCTACCACCTGAGCTAAGGCACCAATTTTTTTTGCGATTTGCGAGTGCAAAGTTACGACAAGTTTTTGAGATGACCAAACTTTTGGGCAAAAAATTTTGTTTTCTTTATTAAAAAGTAAAAAAACTGCATGTTGTATTGAAAAAATACTTACCTTAGCAGATTATTTTGACCTCCCATGGTTGGGACATCGAGATAACGAGAGCACAATGGAACAGTTGATGCAGTACATATGGCAGCACAGGTTGTGGCGCAGTGAGGACATGCTCACCAACGACGGCCGCCCCGTGCGCGTGCTGGATCCTGGGCTGCTCAACACCGACGCTGGTCCCGACTTCTTTAACGCCAAGGTGGAGATTGACGGGCAAACGTGGGTTGGCAACGTGGAGATACACGTGAGGGCAAGCGACTGGAAGCGGCATGGTCACGACCGTGACAACGCCTACGACAGCGTGGTGCTGCATGTGGTTGACAAGGACGACGCGCCAGTGCTGCGCTCCAACGGCGAGCGCATCCCGCAGCTGGTGCTGCAGGTGTCGCCGCTCTTCGACAGCAGCTACCGCCAGCTGGTGAACAGCAAGCTCGAGCTGCCTTGCGAGAACGTGATAGCGAGCGTGCCTCGCCTCACCATCACCGAGTGGATTGAGCGGCTGGCGTTTGAGCGGTTGCACAGCAAGGTGCAGCGCGTGCGCGACCTGCTGGAGATGTACCACGGCAGCTGGGAGGACGTGTGCTATGTGACAGTGGCGCGCAACCTGGGCTTTGGCATCAACAACGACGCCTTTGAGCGCCTGGCGCGACGCACCCCGCTGCGACTGCTGCACAAGCACAGCGACTCGCTGATGCAAATCGAGGCTTTGCTCTTTGGCCAAGCGGGAATGCTCGACCCAATGGCGACCGGCACCGACACCTACTACCAGCACCTGTGCTCGGAGTATGCCTTCCTTGCCAACAAGTTCTCGCTACGCCCCATGGAGCCCGAGTCGTGGAAACTGTTCCGCATCAGGCCGCAGAACTTCCCCTACCGCCGCATAGCGATGCTGGCGCACTACATCGAGGGCAGTTTCAGGCTCATGGCGCAGATTCTCGACGCCAGCGGCGAGAAAGAGCTGCGCAAGCTCTTCCAGGTGGAGCTCACGGGCTACTGGAGCAACCACTACAGCTTTGGCAAGCCACAGGAGCGGCCGTCGCTGGCGCTGAGCAACCGGTCGATCGACATCGTGCTCATCAACACCGTGGCGCCACTCTACTATGCCTACGGCGAGATCACCGGCAACTATGCCCTCACCGACAAGGCCATCTCGCTGCTCGAGAGCCTGCCAGCCGAGAAGAACTCGATTGTCGACTCCTTTGCCCGGGCGGGCATCGACTGCGACAGCGCGCTCACCACTCAGGCCCTCATCGAGCTCAGGCGCAGCTATTGCGACGCCCGCAAGTGCATCTACTGCAAGATAGGACACCGGCTGCTGAGCGAGGCTGCCCACCGAGAATGACACATTATATTAATAAACAACACATATACAAGAACAAAAAAACAGAGAAAAATGAGAAAAACTTTTTTGCTTTCAGCACTGGCATGCATGGCAATGTCGAGTGCTAATGCCGAGACAGTAGTTCCACTGAGTTTTGGAAATTTTGACCAATGGGTAACCCGTCACATCAAGGAGTCGGCAATCATTGGCGGACAAGAGAAGAAAGTATTTGAAATCGCTCCCACCAGGTCGATCTCAGGAGCTAACGCTTATACCAACATGGGCGGGTCGCCATGGGCTACCAGCAACGTGCTTGCCAAGGTGGCTGGCGTGGTAAAGACCAGCAACCAGGTCTACCCCGACCATCATGGCAATGGCTACTGCGCCAAGCTCACCACCCAATATGAGCACGTTAAGGCTCTGGGCATCATCAACATGGACGTGCTGGCATCGGGCACCATCTTCATGGGACAGATGCTCGAACCCGTGAGCAGCACCAAGAACCCCTACAGCAAGATGAACATGGGCGTACCTTTCACCAAGCGACCAAACGCACTGCAGTTTGAGTACAAACTCACCGTTCCCAGTGGCCAGCGCATCTACTCAAGCGGTTTTGGCAGCAAGAAGACCCTTCCCGGCCAGGACTATGCCGAGGTATTCATCCTGCTCCAGCGCCGCTGGGAGGACGCCAAGGGCAACATCCACGCAGCCCGCGTGGGCACTGGCCGCGAGCGCTATGGCACCAGTGTTGCCAACTGGACCAAGCACCGCATCCCCGTGTGGTATGGCGACATCACCAAGCATGCTGGCTACCAGAGCTACATGGGCCTGCTCCCCAAGGACAAATCTTATTATGCCAAGAACAGCAAGGGCAAGATGGTTCCCGTTATCGAAGAGAAATGGGACGATGCCAATGCCACTCCCACCCACATCCTGGTCATGATCTCGGCAGGTTGTGGCACTCCTTACACCGGCACCCCTGGCATGACCTTCTGGGTTGACAATGTGTCGCTGGTTTACTAAGCCCTTCACACAACACCACATCACTGGCTGGCACCAACTGTGCCCGCCAGTTTTTTTGTTTTGATATCTCGACAAAAAGATGTAACTTTGCACCAAATCAGTATAACTTATGGCAAAGGAAGTGGGACAAACCCCAATGATGAAACAGTTCTACGAGATGAAGGCAAAGCACCCCGACGCGTTGCTGCTTTATCGCGTGGGCGACTTTTATGAGACCTATGGCGAGGATGCCATCGTGGCAAGCGAGATACTGGGAATCACTCTCACGCGACGTTCTAACGGAACGGGCGGCAAGAACCTGGAGATGGCAGGATTTCCACATCATGCCCTCGACACCTACCTGCCCAAGCTCGTGCGCGCCGGCAAGCGAGTTGCCATCTGCGACCAGCTCGAGGACCCCAAGCTCACCAAGAAACTCGTCAAGCGCGGCATCACCGAGCTCGTCACGCCCGGCGTGGTGATAGGCAACACCCTGCTCGACCGCAAGGAGAACAACTTCCTCGCCGCGGTGCACTTTGGCAAGAAAGCCACTGGCGTAGCATTTCTCGACATCAGCACTGGCGAGTTTCTCACTGCCGAAGGCTCGGTCGACTATGTTGACAAGCTCCTGGGCAACTTTGCCCCCAAGGAGGTGCTCATCGAGCGCAGCAACCGCACCCGCTTCCAGCAGTCGTTCACAAGCAAGTATCTCACCTTTGAGATGGAGGACTGGATTTTCACCCCCGACTCGGCCATCGACCGCCTGCTCAAGCACTTCGAGACCAAGAACCTGAAGGGCTTTGGCGTGCAGAACATGGAGTGCGCCATCGTGGCGTCGGGCGCCATTCTCCACTACCTCGACCTCACCCAGCACACCCAGGTGAAGCACATCACATCGCTCTCGCGCATCGAGGTGGAGCGATATGTGCGCCTCGACAAGTTCACCGTGCGCAACCTCGAGCTCGTGGCTCCCATGGCCGACGACGGCAAGAGCCTGCTCAGCGTCATCGACAAGACCCTCTCGCCCATGGGCGCGAGAATGATGCACCGCTGGACCATGTTCCCCCTCAAGGACGTGAAAGCCATCAACCGCCGCCTCGATGTGGTGGAGCACTTCTTCAAAGACCCCGAGGGGCGCGAGCTGCTCAAGGAGCAACTCGAGGTGATAGGCGACATTGAGCGACTGGTGTCGAAGGTGGCGGTGGGACGCATCTCGCCGCGTGAACTCGTGCAGCTCAAGTGCGCGTTGCACGCCATTGTGCCCATCAAGCACATGTGCGAGACCAGCGACAACGAGGTGCTCTACAGCCTGGGCGAGCAGTTGAACGCGTGCCACCTGATTCGCGACCGCATAGAGCGCGAAATCAACCCCGACGCGCCCAGCCAGCTCAACCGCGGCAACGTGATAAGAAATGGCGTTGACGACGAGCTCGACGAGCTGCGCAACATCTCCTCGAGCAGCAAGGACTTCTTGATGCGCATCCAGCAGCGCGAGAGCGAGCGCACAGGCATCCCGAGCCTGAAGATCGCCTACAACAACGTCTTTGGCTACTACATCGAGGTGCGCAACACCCACAAGGACAAAGTGCCCAGCGAGTGGATAAGAAAACAGACCCTCGTCAATGCTGAGCGATATATCACCCAGGAACTCAAAGAATTAGAAGAGAAAATCCTGGGCGCCGAGGAGCGCATTCTCATTATTGAGAACCGCCTCTTCAACGAACTCGTCACTGCCGTGAGCGACTACATCCCCGCCATCCAAACCGACTCGGCGCTGCTTGCACAGCTCGACTGCCTGCTGTCGTTCACGCGCGTGGCAATCGAGAACAAGTACAACCGCCCCGAGGTGGACGACTCGCTCGACATCGACATCACCGAGGGCCGCCATCCCGTTATCGAGAAGCAGCTGCCGGTGGGCGAAGTGTATGTGCCCAACGATATCAAGCTGAGCAACGACGAGCAGCAAGTGATGATTATCACCGGTCCTAACATGGCTGGTAAGTCGGCACTGCTGCGACAAACTGCCCTCATCGTTCTCATGGCGCAGATGGGCAGCTTTGTGCCGGCACAGGCAGCCCACATAGGCATCGTCGACAAGGTATTCACGCGTGTGGGCGCCAGCGACAACATCTCGCTGGGCGAGTCCACCTTCATGGTCGAGATGACCGAGGCGTCGTCAATCCTCAACAACCTGAGTGAGCGCAGCCTGGTGCTCTTCGACGAGCTGGGCCGCGGCACCAGCACCTACGACGGCATCTCCATAGCCTGGTCGATAGTGGAATACATCCACGAGATTCAGGCACATCCCAAGACCCTCTTTGCCACTCACTATCACGAACTTAACGAGATGGAGAAGACCTTCAAGCGCGTGAAGAACTACAACGTGAGCGTGCGGGAGATGAACGGCAAGGTGGTGTTCTTGCGCAAACTCGTGCCTGGTGGCAGCGAGCACAGCTTTGGTATCCACGTGGCAAAGATTGCCGGCATGCCCAAGACCATTGTGCACCGTGCCGACGAGGTGCTCAAGCGCCTGGAGCAGAACAGCAACAACGACTCGCTGAGCAAGGACCTCGACGACGTGGCCAACAACCGCAACGGCGTGCAGCTCTCGTTCTTCCAGCTCGACGACCCAGTGCTGAGCCAGGTGCGCGACGAGATTCTCAACACCGACATCAACAACCTCACCCCCATGGAGGCGCTCAACAAGCTCAACGAAATCAAGTCGATAATAACAGGCAAGAAAAACTAATCATATTACTTACCCCCCTACATCATGCGCAGGATTTTTATTTATATTATTATGTGTGCCGCCTCGATAGCGGCAATGGCTCAAACCGAGGTAGCACAGCAGCAGATTGCTGCCAACCACAACCGCAGCGGCAGCAACCACTATGCCTACCCCTACCCCGCCCAAGGGCTGCCCAAGCTCACAGCGGCACCGGCAGGCTATGAGCCGTTTTTCATCAACCACTACGGCCGCCACGGCAGCCGCTGGCTCACCAAGCAGAGCAGTTACGAGCGACCCGTCGCCGCGCTTGAGCAACTCAAGAAGCTCAACTACCTAAACCAGGAAGGCGAGGTGCTGCTGGGCATCTTGAAGAAGGTGGCTCTCGAGGCACAAGGCCGCGCGGGCGAACTGAGCGACGTGGGAGCCGAGCAGCACCAGGGCATCGCACAGCGCATGTGCGAGAACTTCCCCCAGGTGTTCCAGGGCGACGCCCGCATCGACGCCCGCTCCACGGTGTGGATTCGCTGCATCCTGTCGATGGGCAACGAGACAGCGCAGATTAGCGCCTTCAACCCCAAGGCACGCATCTTCACCGATGCCAGCTACCACGACATGTACTACACTGGCTGGGGCTATGGCGAGGACACACTTGCCAACCCACAGCGCAAGGCCATTCGTCGCATCAGCGACAGCATCATGAACGCACGCATCAACCCCACGCGCTTCCTGCATCAGTTTCTCAACAAGGATTTCTTCATGCAAGCAAAACCACAAGCCACTCAGCAACTTATGGACGACGTGTTTGAAATTGCTGGCAGCCTCCAGAACCACCACGCCTTCGACGGCATCGACCTGTTCAAGTATTTCACCGACGAGGAGATCTACGAACTGTGGAAAGTGAAGAACATCTACTGGTACCTGCAGTGGGCCAACTCCCCCCAGGGCGGCAACCGCATGCCGTTCATCGAGCGAGCACTGCTCACCAACATGATTGAGACTGCCGACAGCGCCATCGCCCATCCCGAGCAACACGGAGCGGCACTGCGCTTTGGCCACGAGACGTGCGTGCTGCCACTGGCATGCCTGCTCGAACTCGACAGCGTGAACTACTCGTGCGACAACCTCGACGACCTGCACAAGCACTGGCGCAACTATGAGATTTTCCCCATGGGATGCAACATCCAGATGGTGTTCTACCGCAACGCCAGCAACGACATCCTCGTCAAGGTGCTGCTCAACGAACACGAGGCAACACTGCCATTCCCAACAAGCCAGTTCCCCTACTACCGCTGGAACGACATCAAGCCCTACTACCAGCAGAAACTCAAAACCATCATCAACTGGCCAGTTTAGCCTCTCCCCCATCTCCCAAAAGTAAAAAAAAGCAAAAAACTGACATTTTTTCAGTTTTTTGCTTTAACTTTGTAGTCGCAAAATGAGTGGGTAGCACTGCATTTTGCTATAATCTTATTGAAAAACAGCATTTTATGACCAATAACAACAATAACAATACACCCCAGCCCATCAAGAACAACGTTCTTGACTATGATGACATCTGCAAGATAGCTCCTTTCTTCAAGGGAAAGGAAAAGCTGGTGAACACACTCTTTAGATGGCTGAAGATTGACACCACCAACGACTACCATAGCCGCAACGTCATGTTTCCACCACAGAAGTTTTGCGAGAACATCTTCGACGAACTTAACGCTAAAATCGTCATCAGCAACGAGCAAGTGCTTGACAATCTGCCCGAAGGACCTTTCATCACGGTGTCGAACCACCCCTATGGATCGCTCGACGGCATGGCACTCATCGACATCGTGAGCAAGCGACGACCCGACTATAAAGTGATGGTGAACATGATTCTCAACCAAATTGGAGCCCTCAGGCCCAGCTTTATCGCAGTGGACGCACTGGCAAGCAACGACCCCAGCAAGCGAGCCGTCTCGGTAAAAGGCATTGCCGATGCCATGCGGCACGTCAAGCAGGGCCATCCGCTGGGATTCTTCCCTGCCGGCGCTGTGTCGAAGCTCACGTGGGGCATGCGCATTGAGGACCGCCAGTGGCAGCCCTCGGTGATTCGCATCATCCAGAAGCTCAAAGTGCCGGTAATCCCCATCTACTTCCACGGTCACAACAGCTGGAAGTTCACTGCCCTGGGCATGATAGACTGGCGCCTGCGCACCCTGCGACTTCCTATCGAGGTGTGGAACAAGACGGGCCACACCTTCCGCGTGTCGGTGGGCGAGCCCATCTCACCCGAGCAGATGGCGCAATACAGCACTCCCGAGGAACTGGGAGCATTCTTGAAAGAACAAACCTATAAAATGAAGAAATGGCAACAATAACTGCACAAAAGATAAAAGAGACCATGCAGCGCTACAGCATCATTGGCGCTGCACCAGGACTGCTCAACGCTGTGAAACGAGCACTGATAATCGCCCCCATCGACATCTCGGTGCTCATCAATGGCGAGAATGGTACGGGTAAGGAATTCTTCCCTAAAATCATTCACGACAACAGTCCGCGCAAGCACAAGAAATACATAGCAGTGAACTGCGGCGCCATCCCCTCGGGAACCATCTCGAGCGAACTCTTTGGCCATGAGCGTGGAGCGTTTACCAACGCCGAGACCGAGCACGCAGGATACTTTGAGGTGGCCGACGGAGGAACCATCTTCCTTGACGAGGTTGCCGACCTCACCCTCGACGCACAGGCACGACTGCTGCGTGTGCTCGAGAGCGGTGAGTACCTGAGAGTGGGCTCGTCGAAGGTGAGAACTACCAACGTGCGCGTGGTGGCTGCCACCAACCGCGACCTGATGCAGATGGTTGGCAAGGGCGAGTTCCGCGAAGACCTGTTCTACCGCATCGCAGCAATACGCATCGAGGTGCCACCGCTGCGCGAGCGCGGCGAGGACATCAAGATGCTTGCCACCAAGTTCAGCTACGACTATGCCGAGGCCCACAACCGTCCGCCGCTGATGTTTGACGAGAGCGCCTACCGCCAGCTCATGGCATTCCACTGGAGTGGCAACGTGCGTGAGTTGCAGAGCCTCGTGCGCGAGATGTCGTCGTTTGAGAGCGGCATCGCCACCGGCGAGGTGGTGAAGCGCTATCTCAACCAGAAGAACCACAGCACCAACCTGCCCGTGGTCTTCGACAAGGCGCAGCACGACTACACCCAGGAGCGCGAGCTCATCTTCCAGCTCATCCTGCAAATGCAGCAGGAAATCAAGGAGCTGAAAGAGGTGGTGCGCAGCGGCAACTACGACACTCATGCCCATGGCAACAAGCTACACCTCACCTCCAACACTGGCGAGCTTCAGCGCCCCACCACCCCTCTTGTCGCACACATCGACGACAACGACGAGACAATCGACCAGCCGCAGTGGCAGAATATGAGCAACGCCTACAGCGACAACCACACGCCACAGGCGCGCCACGCCATCAGCGACATCAGGGCTACCGCCGTCGACGTGGAGGAAGACCGCATCAAGACCCTGCAAGACACTGAGCGCGAGGTCATCACCACTGCCCTCGAGCGCAACCACGGCAAGCGCAAGCCCACCGCCGAGGAACTGGGAATTAGCGAGCGCACCCTCTACCGCAAAATCAAAGAATATGGTCTTGAGTACCGCAACAACCGCAAGTGAGCTATGAGAACCCGTTTTGCACACATTATATTGGCGCTGCTCGCGATAACCGTTATCGCACAGGGATGCATCAGCTATAAGTTCAACGGCGCTTCTATCGACTACAACAAGTACAAGACCGTTTCGTTTGCCCCTTTCCCCATTCGTGCGGCGCTGGTCTACCCTCCACTGCAGCAGGTGTTTCAAAACAAGCTGCAAGATGTGGTAACACAACAGACCAGGCTCTCGCAGATCGACAATCCCAACAGCGACTTGAGGTTTGAGGGCGAGATCACCAACTACAGCCTGTCGCCACAAGCCGTGGGCGATAACGCCTATGCCACCCGCACCAGGCTAACTATCGCAGTGAGAGTGAGATACATCGACAATGTGAACTCGGCACTGAGCAACGACGTCACCGTCTCGGCCTACCGCGACTTCGACAGCAATCAGCTGCTCATCGATGTGCAGGACCAGCTATGCGAGGAAATCAGCGCCGAGCTCGTGGACCTGATCTTCAACCAGACGCTCGGAAACTGGTAATTGCTCAATGCACAATGCATAATGCTCAATTCATAATGCATAATGCACAATCTAGAATGTCTAGAAAATCTAGAAAAAATTTAAATTACACTATTGAATCTAAGTGACGACATAGAGAAATTGCTCGATGGCGACGTAGCGCCTGGGCAGCAGTGGGTTGACGAGGCGATGCAGCGTTACCCCTACTTCACACTGCCGCTGCTGCTTCACGTGAAGCACACCAGCGACAACGAGGCACTGCAGCGACTCGCCATCATGAGCCCCGACCGCCGCGACCTCGCCATCATGGCGGGGAGCGCGCCAGCGGCGTTTGCCCATTTCTACCCCGACGCTCAGCCTGGCGAGACTCCCAGCGTTGACAGTATCATCGACAAGTTTCTCGACACCTATGCCGCCGGCAGTAACCAGAAGGAGATTGACGCGCTGAGCAACGCGATTTTCAATCCCACGCCCGACTATGCCGACATCCTTGCCGCCCAAGACGATGGTGCCGCCCTCAACGACAAGGAAGACCAGCTCATCAACAGTTTTATCGCCCACTCGCGCGAGCAAGAACAGGAAGTTATGTCACAGCAACCCGTCGTGGCACAGCATTTGCAACAGGAAAAAGTGGAGCAAGCCGCTCACGACAATGTGGATAATTCCACCCAAAATGACGACTCCATGCTCAGCGAGAGTCTGGCAAAAATGTACATCTCAAGGCATAAATATTCTAAAGCTCTTGAAATTATTGAAAGCATAAATTTGAATTTTCCAGAAAAAAGTATTTACTTTGCAGACCAAATTCGCTTCTTGCGAAAATTAGTGTTAATAGAAACATTAAAAAACAAACTATAACTATTTGATAAAATGGCAATTACACTTTCAATTTTGATCTTCTTGGCATCAATTCTGCTCATTGGAGTTGTGCTCATTCAGAAGTCTAAAGGTGGTGGTTTGGCAGCAAGTGCCAGCAACTACAACCAGTTTATGGGTGTCCGCAAGACAACCGACTTTATCGAGAAAGCTACTTGGGGACTCGCTATCTTCATTTGCGTGTTGAGTATCGCTACTCCCTTCATCTCGCAACCATCAGTTGTTTCTAACAAAAAGATAACACTTGAGGACATGAAGACCCAGAAGGACCAGAAGGCTCCTCAGTTCCCAACTCAGCAAGCCGCTCCTGCCCAGGAGGAGCAAGCACCTGCTGCCCAGGCTCCAGCAGCCCAGGCTCCAGCAGCTCCAGCCGAGAAGAAGTAAAAAAGCTTTTTTATGCTAAAAGCAACTGTCATCAAGAGGAATACAACACCTTTTGATGACAGTTTTGTTAACCGCTACCCATGTCACAAGCCAGCCTCGAGATGATAAGGCAACGCTACGACGGTTACCTGCGCATTGAGAAGGGACTGTCGAGCAACACCGCAGCAGCCTACTGCCGCGATGTGGACCACCTCGTGCGCTACCTCGACGCCAGCGGCAAGAGCATGGAAACCGCCACGCAAGACGACCTTGAGAACTTTGTGGCAACGCTGCACGACCTGGGCATTGCGCCACGCTCGCAGGCACGCATCATCTCGGGCGTGAAGAGCTTCTACAAGTTCCTCAAGATGGAGGGCATTGTCGACGTCAACCCCACCCTGCTGCTGCCGGCGCCACACATGGGCAGGCACCTGCCCGAGGTTCTCACCCTCGACGAGATTGACCGCATGATAGCGTGCATCGACCTCTCGCACCCACAGGGACAACGCAACCGCGCCATCATCGAGGTGCTCTACGGCTGCGGGCTGCGGGTGTCGGAACTGGTCGAGCTGAAAATGTCGCAAGTCTTTGAGCAAGAAGAATATATCGTTGTGGTGGGCAAGGGCGACAAGCAGCGCCTCGTCCCCATCTCGCAAGAGGCACTCAGGCAAATCGACCTTTACCTCGAGCTCACGCGCAGCAACCAGACGGTGAAACCCGGCTGCGACGACATCCTCTTCCTCAACCGCCGCGGCGGCAAGCTCACTCGCGTGATGATATTCTACATCGTCAAGCAACTGTGCGAGCTCGCCGGCATCAGGAAGACCGTGAGCCCACACACGCTCAGGCACTCCTTTGCCACCCACCTGCTCGAGGGAGGCGCCAACCTGCGCGCCATCCAGCAGATGCTGGGGCATGAGAGCATCGAGACCACCGAGATCTACGTCCACATCGACCGCTCCACCCTGCGCAACGAAATCCTGGCACACCACCCCAGGAACAAAATGAATAAATAAAAGCTTTTTGGTTTATGGTTGATTTGGTTTATGGAAGACAAGCTTCGTTTATGGTTTATTGTTTATGGAAGCCAGAGGCGAGACTAAAAGCACTGCGATCTCACAATCGGTCGGCAGGTCGCAAGGCACCGCCTTGCGAAACCAAATGAAAACTGCTCTACTACTCAACTACTCAACTATTATACTGAAAACTGATAACTGACTACTGATAACTGACTACTGATAACTGACTACTGATAACTGACTACTGATAACTCTCACAGCAATGAACAACAAGAAACAACCCCGGCGCGGGCCTGCCACCGACAATGTCGCCAAGTTCACCATCAAAGAAGATGGCACACTGCTGGCTGCCGCCGCTATACTCCTGCCCGACCACAAACCCACAAAACTCAAGTCGCTATTGCGCCACAACCAGCTGGCAGTCAACGGAGTGCCCAGCACACAATTTGACCTGCCAGTGAAGGCTGGCGATGAGTTGTGGGTGAACTTCGACCGCTCGTTCCAGGTCTTCAGCCATCCACGCATCAAGCTCATATACGAGGACAGCGACATCATCGTCATCGACAAGGGCTATGGCGTGCTCTCGACTGCCGCCGGGCGACCCAGCGACGACACCGTCTACAACATCATGCGCAGCTATGCCAGGCGCTTCAGCCCACATGCCAACGTCTTCGTCGTGCACCGCCTCGACCGCGACACCTCGGGACTGATGCTGCTCACACGCACCAAGCAGGCACGCGACAAGCTCATCAGCAACTGGAACAACATGGTGATTGAGCGCAAGTACATCGCTGTGGTAGAGGGCAAGGTGGAGCAACCCGAGGGAGTGGTGAAAAGCTTCCTCGCCGAGAATCCCGAGACCTACGAGATGTACTCCACTACCGACAAGAAACTGGGACGACTCGCTGTGACACGATATCAGGTTGTCAAGCAAGGCAAGCGCTTTGCCATGGTGGAACTGGCGATAAAGACCGGGCGCAAGAATCAAATCAGGGTGCACATGCGCGACCTGGGGAACCCCGTGAGCGGCGACCGCAAGTATGGCGGCCATCCCAGCCCCATCAACCGCATCGCACTGCACGCCACCGTCTTGAGCTTCGTACACCCCATTACTGGTAAGCAGGTTACATTCAATTCACCCGTCCCCGAGAATTTCAATAAAATGATAATATAACAGAAAAAAGCGCATAAAAAAACATTAAAATGTTTGGTATTTTGAAAAAAATGTAGTTAATTTGCAAACTGATAAATGAGATTCTATAAACCGATTGACGTGACTAATAAATAACAATTAATCTCTAACTTATTAAAAACCATTTTAAAATGAAGAAAGTTTTTACACTTTTTGCAGCTGCATTACTGGGCCTCTGCGCTTTTGCACAGGAGGGACCATGCCCATCAAGACTCTATTTTGAGCCCGCTGCCGATGAGCAACCCGCTAACAATGCTACATTCTTGCTCAAGCTCGTTAACTCAAGCGAGAACCTCAACGGCTTCAACATGGAGGTTCAAAAACCTGAGGCCGCTGTTTGGGTAGAGGATGCCGACGATGAGGATTCTCTGGCTATGGCCACACTATCCTTGCAAGATGGGAAGGCGTTACCGACAGCAAGCGCGAGCAACAGCTCTTTAAGAAGGCCGACCTGAAATGCAATGTTAAGGAAGAGACTGGCAACCTCGTTATCATCGAGCTCTTGTCGACCAACGACTGCCGCTTCTTCCCAATCCTTACTGAGGAAGACGACAACACTATCGCAAGATTCACTGTTGACTTCTCGGCTTGCGGTGACACAAGAGAGCCCCTCATCCTTATGTCGGATGCTACTCCTCAAGGATGCTCGTTCTCTTACACTGGTGGTGTAGAGGGTACTGTAGCTTGGACTATCGACGCTCCTATCGTTCTTAAGCTCGACAAGATTGACGGCATCATCAAGAAAGCTGTTGATACTGGCATCAGCACTATCAACACTGATCAACCCGCCGACAACCGCATCTTCGACCTCCAGGGTCGTGAGCTCAACCGTGTTCCTGAGAGCGGTATCTACATCCAGAACGGCAAAAAGTATGTTAAGTAATTAAAACTTAATTGCTGAAACACAAGAAACCACCCGATACCGGGTGGTTTCTCGTTTTCAGGGGGGGGCTCATTTTTTTCGGGTGGTCTCTTTTTATAGTTGCGACAGGTGCAAATTGCGCCACATTGCAGCCACAAGGCACGCCTTGCAAGAAAACTGCTTGGACACCACCCGCCAGCCACCACTACCCTAATGGGTAATGGCTCAATCGCCACAATGTGCCCATTGTGACTGATAGTAAAGATATTGCCCCAGGAGCGACCACATTATCACCCCGCACAAGATGAAACATATCACATGTAACAAACATGTAACAAAAAGTGTTTTTTGATATTTTTTTATTAAAAAGTTTGGTGGTTAAAAAAACTTTTACTTATTTTGCATTGATTTCCACGCGAAGCAGTCAACAAAATGCTTCAAATGGATGTCGCTTCTATACAATCGAATGACGTGACTAATAAATAATAATTAAATTTTTAACATTAAAATCGATTTAAAATGAAGAAAATTTTTACTCTTTTTGCAGCTGTAGCACTGGGTTTTGCTGCCTATGCTCAGGAAGCATGTCCTTCTGTTCTTTCGTTTGCCCCTATGGCAGAAGAGCAGGATGCTAACAAGGTTATGATCGAGCTCCAGCTCGTGAACTCTAGCTTGAACCTCAATGGTTTCAACATGGAGGTTGGCCGCTATGCAGTTGCCGAGGACGGTACTCTCACTGCCGACGAGACCATGCAATGGGCCACTGACGAGGAAGATGAGGACTGGGTAGGATTCTCTGGGATTCTCTGGCTATGGCCACACTATCCTTGCAAGATGGGAAGGCGTTACCGACAGCAAGCGCGAGCAACAGCTCTTTAAGAAGGCCGACCTGAAATGCAGTATCAAGGACGGTAAGCTCGTTATCATCGAGATCTTGTCGACTGAAGAATGCCGCTTCTTCCCTATACTTGAGGAGCCTGCTGGCATCGCAAGATTTACCCTTGACATGAGCGGTTGCGCCGATGGCGTTTACGCTCTCATGTCGGAGGCTACTCCTACCGGATGCTCGTTCTCGTTCACTGGTGGTCCTGAGGGCAACCGCGCTTGGACAACCGACGCTCCTATCTATCTTGAGCTCAAGAAGGATGGTGACAAGGTTATCCCAACTGCAATCAGCACTATCGCTGTTGATGAGACTCCTGCCGACAACCGCATCTTCGACCTCCAGGGTCGTGAGCTCAACCGCGTTCCCGACAGTGGTATCTACATCCAGAACGGCAAAAAGTATGTTAAGTAATTAAAACTTAATTGCTACAACACACGAAACCACCCGATATCGGGTGGTTTTTTTGTTACCTGAAGGGTAACACAGCCTGCTGTGCTCATGGTGCTCATGGTGCTCACGGCTCACACTATCACGGCAAAGCCGTTGCGTGTGGGTGAGTCGTCGGGGCTATGGTAGGCTTCGGGGCCTCGCATTAGGGTTATGTATTCCTTGTAGCCAATGAAGCGCCCTCCCATGCTCTTGAGGTGCGGAGTGGGTTCCTGGCAGTCGATGAGCGTGCCGCCATGCTCCTGCATGTGTCGCGCCAGGGCAATGAGGGCGAGCTTGCTGGCGCTGGGTTCGAGCGAGAACATGCTCTCTCCCACAAATCCATTGCCACAGGTCACGCCATAGAGCCCGCCGGCAAGCGTGTCGCCACGCCACACCTCCACGCTGCGAGCACGTCCCAGCTCATGCAGGCGGGTGTAGGCCTCGACGACATTGTCGCCTAGCCACGCCCCATACTCGTTGATGCGCCCATCTACAGTGCCGCATCCTCTAATCACCTGGTCGAAGGCGGTGTTGAACGTGACGCGGTACTGGTGCTTGTTCATCAAGGTGCGCATGGAGTGGCTCACGTGTATCTCTTCGGGGAAAATCACAAACCGCTGTCGCGGGCAGTACCAGTGAATCTCACACTTGCGGAAGGGATACCAGGGGAAATATCCGTTGTCGTAGGCGAGCAACAGCCGCTCAGTCCTCAGGTCGCCGCCCACTGCAATAAATCCCTGGTCGCCAGCGCCAATGTAGCGTATCACATTGTCTCTATCATCAACATACAGTTCCTCGGGATGAGGAAACCATAGCTCATCGTCAAGCTCAAAGACAACATTTCCGTTAAGTATCTCTCGCATAATTCCTTGCTCTAATTGCTCACTCAATTTTCGGAGATCAGTTCCCCCAATTTTCGGAGATCAGTTCCCCCTCTAAGATAGAGGGGGAGTTTGTCGCCTTATATTTAGCGGTTTGGAATCTCATTATTACTTTTGAAACTTGAATTTTATGTCTCTCCTCTACTTGATGACTATGCTGCCGTCGTTGAGGGTGACGCGGGCTGTGCCACCACGCTTGAGGGTGCCAAAGAGTATCTCTCGCACCAGCCGGGTCTTGAGCTCGCGGTGCAGCACGCGGTCGAGCTCGCGAGCGCCATACTCGGCAGTAAAGCCTTCCTTAAGCAGCCATGCACGTGCCTCGGCCGACACTTTGAGTGTCACCTTCTTGGCAGCGAGCTTTGCCTGCAGCTCACGCAGTTTCTTGTCGAGAATCATGCCCGCCATGGTCTCGTCCATGTCGTTGAACACCACGATATTCGACAGGCGGTTGATAAACTCGGGCTTGAAGGTCTTCTTCACCTGCTTGAGCATGTCGCCACCACGGCTGCCACTGCTGTCGAAGCCCACACTCATGCCGGCATACTGCGCCCCGGCGTTGCTCGTCATGATGAGTACCACGTTGCGGAAGTCGGCACGGCGCCCTTTATTGTCGGCAAGGCTGGCATAGTCCATCACCTGCAGCAAGATGTTGTAGATGTCCTCGTGAGCCTTCTCTATCTCGTCGAGCAGCAACACGCAGTTGGGAGTCTTGCGAATGGCGTCGGTGAGCAGGCCGCCGTCGTCATAGCCCACATAGCCCGCTGGCGAGCCAATGAGCTTGGCAACGGTGTGCTTCTCGGTGTACTCGCTCATGTCGAAGCGCACCAGCTCCACGCCCAGCTCCTGCGCCAGCACGCGCGCCACCTCGGTCTTTCCCACTCCTGTGGGACCCACAAAGAGCAGCGACGCCAGCGGCTTGTTGTCGTCGATGAGCCCTGCCTTCGACATCTGCACTGCCTCCACCACCTCGCGCACTGCCTGGTCCTGGCCGTAGATGCGGCTCTTGATGCGGGTGTTGAGCGTCTTGAGCTGCTTGTTGCTGTCTTCCTTCATAGCGCTCGCCTTTATCTTCATCACCTTCATGAGCACGTCGTCGATGAGGGCACGGTCCACCGTCTGCTGCTTCTTGCTGGTGGGATGAATGTGGCGATAGGCGCCAGCCTCGTCGATGAGGTCGATGGCCTTGTCGGGCAGGTAGCGACCCATGATGTGCTTGGCGCTTGCCCTAACGGCATAGTCGATGGCGGCTGCCGAGTATTTCACCTGGTGAAACGCCTCATAGCCAGCCTTCAAGCCATTGACAATCTCGATGGCTTCCTCAACGCTGGGCTCAAGGATGTCGATTTGCTGGAACCGTCGCACGATGCCCTTGCTGCGAGAGAAATGGCGGTTAAACTCCTCGTAGGTAGTCGACCCTATGAATCGCAGCTTGCCGCCCTCGAGATAGGGCTTGAGCATGTTTGACGCATCCATTGCGCTGTCGCCAGTGGCTCCAATACCCACGATGGTGTGGATCTCATCGATATACACAATCACCTTCTCAAGTTTGAGCAGGTGATCCATGGTCTTCTTGAAGCGCTTCTCAAAGTCGCCACGATATTGCGTGCCGGCAACCATTCCTGCCATGTCGAGTTGATAAATCTTGAAGCCCTCAAGCACGCTGGGCACGCGGCCCTCCTCAATGCGCTGCGCCAGGCCATAGACCAGAGCGGTCTTGCCCACGCCAGGCTCACCCACGTGCAGCGGGTTGTTCTTGTCCTTGCGGCACAGCACATGGATGGTGCGCTCAAGCTCGGCATCGCGCCCAATGAGCGGATTGTGCTCCTTGACATGGTCGTTGATGCAAGTGACAAAGGAACTCAGCTGGGCATTGTCGCTCTGCGGAGCCATTGGGTCGTCAAACATATCCATGTCACTCCAGTCATCGTCGATGAAGTCATCATCGATGATGTCTTTCTCAACATGACGTTCTTCGCTCGGTGGCAAATCGCTCTCGGGGTCCGACCTCATAAAATAGTACTTACCCATATATTTGGTGGGTATGAGCCCCTTGTTCACTGCCACATCTTTTCCCTTGACGGGGAACTTTTGGGCATATTCCTCCACCTTGGAGATTATCTCACTCATCAAGCCGCTCTCGCTGTTCACATAGTGGGCGATGAGATTACCTGCCAACGAGTTTTCCAGGTTCATTGCTGCCCTGAGCACATGGGTGACCTCAAGCTCGGGAGCCTGAGACGACCTCATGATGCCTATAGCACCCATTATCAAGCTCTCAAACTGCGCCGAGGGGTCTATGCCATACTCCTTATCGTCGTCAACACGGTGGTCTTGACTCATCAAGTAGCGGTCAAGAATCCCCACCATTGGCTCCACATTGAGGTCAAACTCCCGCATAGCCTCCTTTATGGGGTTGAGAGTTAAGATGGCGCTCACCAGGTGCTCGGGGGTCATGAACACGCTGCGATACTCTATTGCCTTTTCAACGGCCGAGCGCATTGCTATTTGTAGATGAAAACTATTTATAATCTCTTGTGGCATAACTTTTTAAAAATTGTGTGTTTTATATAATACTCTTTTTAGTGATTGGTTGCTTATTCGGGCTCATAGGTGATGCGAAGAGGGAAGCCGCATGCGCGCGCCATGTCAATGCCCTTCTTCACAAGCGTCAACGCCATGTCGTAGCTGTAAACGCCCACCACGCCACGGCCTTGCTCATGCACCTCGAGCATGATGGCAGTGGCCTCTCTCTCGGTCTTGAAAAACACCGTCACGAGCAACTCCACCACAAATTGCATCGTGGTGAAATCGTCGTTGTGAAATATCACCTTGTAATTCTTAGGGAAATTGGTGAACTCGCGCGTGCGATCTCTTAATGCCCCTTGCTGTTTTGCCATAATTAAACCTTTTGTACTAGTTAGTGTCTACACTTTGCGACAGTAATCATAGTGCAAAGTTACGAATATTACTGCAAAATATGTGCCAAAAAGCGATTAATGTCAGAATATTTCGCTATCTTTGCACCGCAAAATAAGGTCACAACCACAATCGTCATGACCATGCTCTGATAGTTCAACGGATAGAACGTGGGTTTCCTAAACCTAAAATCTGGGTTCGATTCCCAGTCGGAGTACAATAATTATTACCTATTACACTACAAATCAATACATTTGTGGTGTTTTTGTTTTATTTAACTGGAACATTACTGGAACTATTTTCCCGTTTATATGGAAATTTCTATCTCTCAAAATAGCACGCACATCAGTTCATTATTGTTCAGTATTAAATATGGCATTATGATATCAATATGAGAGCGAGGTCTTACCTACCTCGCTCTTTTTTTGTTTCTGTCGACAAATCTAGTTTTCTTCATTCTCCTTGCCCACTGTCTCGTTGAGGCTGAGAATCTTATCAATAATCCTCTCCATCTCCTTTCGCTTCTTGGGTGGTTGTCTCTTGTAACGATTGTATGCTACGTTGAGCTTTATACCATCAACGTCAACTCCATTTATAATAAATAAACCATCGAGATTTTTCCAATGAAATTTACTGCTAGTTGAAGAGGCTTTGTCTTGTAGTAACCCAATCATAAGGGCTAGAGAATCATGTGTATTTTGCCATCTTATCTTTTTAAACACCATGTCACCATCATATTTGCCGGTAAGAGCACAGGACAGATTTCGTATGTCGCAATCTTCAACAACATATTTGCAGTCTCTTAACAAACTGTATAGTTTTTCAATCTGGTATATTGTTAAATCAAAATTGCAGGTCTCCTTTTCATAATAATAATGTTGAAAATCAGAATCTTTTAATATCGTAGTAGCCACATCTTCGTAAGAGAATATATGTTCATTTGGTATTTGAAATGTAGCACAAAAGTCATTATATTTCCTTTGAATATCCTTTGCAAATTGCGAATTGCGAATATCTTCTACAATTTTGTGTTTTTCCAGAACTGAAACAAAGGGTGAAGACATATAGAAGAATATAATATTAATAATTTCATTTGCTTCTAATGCATATTTTTCATTTTTCTTTTCATATGTTTCACATCTTTCATAGTATTCTAAAGGACGAAAGCGCTTACCGTAAACATTATTTATTTCCGTTTGCTTATCAACTCCTATAAGTCTTGATGTTTTAGACAATTGCTTTGTAATATCGATGATTCTGCCGTAAATATCAATCTCAAGTTGTCTAATGTCATTTCTAGATACATATTGTCTTTCATCTTTTGCATTGTCAATAGGAACTTTTAGAATAAAAACCTTATTCATCCATAAGGTAAGTGAATAAAAATCTCTGAATGTCACTTTTTTTCTTACACCATTAAGTAATTGTAATATTGGCGCGCTAGTTTTTAAATATTTCTTGAGTTCCTTCTTTATTTGTTCTTTTAGTTTTAACTCTTCATACGTATTTATAATAGGCTCAATATCATTTTTTTGTATTTTCTTATCAAGTTCATGATTAAACTCATCATTTTTTTCATCATCAGGTATATTATTTCCGTTCTCCAAATGGGTAAAAAATTTATGGGCAAATAGCAAAAACGAATCATTAGAAGTGCTATTATGACGACTCCAGAACAACTCTGAATTTAGATTTCCAAAAATCCTCTTTTTCAATGTTTCATCGACATAATACAATAATTGTTCTTGATAATCTATATTATCTACATAGTTTCGATCATAATGATTGACATAGTGAGTAATATTCTTAACCCACATGCTAAAGTCCTCAAGGTTTATTGTTATCAAGTAGTGTCCCAAGTCGAGTTTAAGAGGACACCCATTGTGTTTTAGATTGAATTTTCTTGTTCCCTCAACTCGCACTTGCCTGGCAGAGGAAATCCCATAGTAGTTGTTGTGGTCAATAATCGCCTCTGAAGAGAAAACAAAGAACTCATGTTGTTTTTCAACATGCAACAGCAACGAATATTCTCCAAAATCAACATCAAACGCAAGGGTTTCATTGAAATCTTTCAAATTATTTGAACTAAATCTGTGTAAAAAAAAGTCATTTTTCATTCTGTTTCTGCTTTTGTTTTCAACCACAAAAGTAATGATTTTTTGGGACTATTTTCAATGTCAGAAAACCATTATTCAAAATGGAATATTTCTATTATGCTCTTATATAACAAATTAGATTTTATACCCTCAAATAATTAACATTTTTTATGTTTAACAAGAGTCTATTTTTTGTTCACTAGTCTTTGGATTTTTGTTTACAAAATCATTGAATCTGTTTACTACCGTTAAGCTAACTTATTGATTATCAATTAAACAAGTCGCAAAAAGTTTTGTCAATTAAAAAAAAACGACATATTTTTGCACCGCAATTCTCACCATTGAGAGTTGTTCAAACAGTAAAACAATGTTAAAATCATGAAAATAGCAGTTATACCCCACGAGGAGATTGAGGAGCTCAAAGCTGAGCTCAGTGAGGTGAAAGAGCTTCTATATAATATGTGTAGCGGCTCAGGTAAAAAACAAGACGATTGGCTCAACGCTAAAGCGGCAGCCAAGTTCCTTGGAGTCACCACGAGGACTCTCCAGATTTGGATTAACAAGGGCATTGTCAAGGTAAGCAAGATCGGTCGCAAGCTACGTTTCAAGCGTAGTGACCTAGAAGCGTTGCTTGATCGTAACACCCTAAATCGCTAAGGCTATGGGACCGACCACACAAGCAAGACCTCCTTGATTGTAAGAATCACACTCACCGCCCCGAGCGGTTCTTTTCCGGGAAGTTGTCACCCGATACTAAACAAAGCACAGTCCACAAGGGGGGGCTGGTTATATAAATTTTGGTGTGCCCCTATTACCCGCACCTGAAAAAAAACACAATATGAATAATTCATTAATAAAAAAACACGAAAAAGACATGAACATGACTAAGACTAGCAAAACTACTAAAACCACTGGCAAGCAGATGGTCAATTTGGTTGAAGTGCCACGTAATTCTAAGCACCTCTATTCAATATTTTGTTCAGAGGGAGATGTAGAGCCACTTTTCGAGAAATTTGGTTTTGCAACTGAGGTTTTTCGTAACGAAAGCGCTTTCTCTTGCGACAGCAACACACCAATTGCTGCAGTGGTTGTATCCAGCGACAAAGAGGTATGGAATACTCTTCTGGCGATGTGCAATGCTCAAGAAAACAAGGAGGCTGACTTCATTTCTTTCAAGCACCAATCTGGTTATGCCGTGGTGTTTGTGATAGTAGATAGTGAGTTACCTATACTCCCAGAGCACATTATTCGTGCCCTTAAGAAGCAAGCGACCAAGTCCATCGGTCGTAAGATGTTGGTTGAGCAAGACGAAGACGGAACACTGCGACTTGCTGATGCTAACAGGGAAGACGAGATTATGAACAATTTCACACAAAACTAATATGACTGAATTTAGTAATAACGTGGAATCCGCTGCCAAGGTTGCAGCTGATATCGACAATGGTGCTAGTGAAGCATCAACAAACGTGAGCAAGAACGCTCAAACTAGTACTGAGCAAGTGAACAATCTCCAAAGCTGTGCTAAAGGACACAGCACCGACTATGGCGACTTCTCCGACCAGAAAGCTCAGGCAGTCGTTGAAGAAAACTCTGCTATTAAGCAACGCATGAAGAGCAAGGAACGACGTAAACTCAACCGTGAGAATATGGGCAAGAAATGTAGTACTGCCGCGCAACGCAAAGAGCGCCGCAAAGCCAAGCGTAGGCTCAACTATGAGCGTTCTCACCCCAGAGTCCATATTGACGCCAGCCAAGGCACCGACAACTCACTCAATGTGACGATCGTTCAAGAAGGCGGCAATGTTATTAACGCTGCCTATCCTAAGCGCCCTAGAAGAACCTCGAATGCTTCTGCTAAGGCTTCTCAACCTAAACCTAAGTCCAAGCCACAGCCCCAGTCACAAAAAAACGATAAGGGTTCTGGCGAGACAAAAGGCATAGGGAAGACTATTCTTGCTATTCTTGGTTTGGGTGCGCTTGGTGTATGTGCATGGATTTACAACAAGCATTATCGCGCCTAAGTTCACCTCCGCAATGAAAAGCATCAAGCGAGGGTGCTAGTACTAACGGTAGTGTAGCTCGCAACTCTCTACACTGCCATTAATCTAAATTCCTAATGGACATCATGAGAATCCATAATTTATTCAACCTCTTCGCCAAGGGCGGGGTGGTTGAAGGTGATGTGACAGCGCCTACCCAAGTGGTGCTGTTGTCGAGAGATTCAAACTCAATATTAACTACCCAAAACATTCTTTATGAGAAAGTTTTTCAAGCAAATGTATATTAAGATCGGTGATATCGAGCTTAAAGGCACTTCTGTCAAAGAAATGAAAGAACTGGCAATGATCGCTGGAGGGCTGGAAGATAGCACTGGTACTGAAATCAGTGTAGGTGGAGCCAAAATTAAAAGTCATCACAATGCTCCAGTTTGGGTTGGTTTGGGTTTAGCTGTCATAGGGTTAGGTTTCTCTATTTATAAATATGTTAGAGGTACTAAAAAAACTGCCAGCTCATCCCAGCCCGCAATAGATGTGACGGATAGTAGCATTGAAGTGAAAGACGAACCAAAAGAGGCAGTATCTCATCTCACTTGGGACAGCTTCATTTCCAAGCACTCTGTTGTTGAACTACCTGACCTCCTCGCAAACATCCTGTCCCGAGTGCCCGCTGGCTATGAGATGGCCATGTTAATGTTTCTTTTAACGGCATTGGGCGCTCTGTGTTTCAGCAAGGTACGTTCCATATATCTTGATGGTAAAATCCATGCACCAAACCTTATGGTTATCATCGAGGGTAATTGGGGATCAGGTAAAGAAAAGTTCAATCAAATCCTCCATTACCTGTTCCGTGATATCATTAATCGAGATAAGTCAATACTGAGTAAGGATGGGTCTATCATCCAGTATTCCGGCATCAATGCGACTGCATCTAAGTTTATTGACATCATGGCAAACAACCAAGGCGTACACATGTTTTCTTTCAGCTCAGAGATTCTAACTCTTAATAACGCCATGAAGAAAACCAATGGTTTAACTTTCGAGCATATAAGGAAAGCCTTTGATAACGGTGAAGTTGAACGACAGAACAAGAGCAAGGACATCCAAGGTTTGTTCGCAGTGTTTCTTAATGCTGCATTTACCGGTACGCCTGGTGATGTTACCAAGTTCATCTCGAAAGAGCTTGAAGGTGGCAGTGCATCAAGGTTCATTTGGAGCACAATCCCTGACCCGGGCAGAGTTCTAGAGAGCCTTGACCTCCCAGAGGATGACGAGATAAGGATGATGCGTGACCAAATCATGGAGTGGAACGAGAAATACTGCCACAAAACTATTAATGGTGTCGATGTTGCAGCCGATGAGCACCACATCAACTTAGACTATATCAACGACGCACTCAAAAACTGGATTGAGATCACCCAGTATGATAATGTCAGAGAAGATGACCCTGCCAGAAATGGTGCTCGTGGTAGAATGGCTTGTATCGCCTTCCATGCCGCCATAGTGTTGCACATGCTTTATGGTGAGCCAACTGATGCTGCAACAAAGCAAGTGATAGTTGACCTCACCATCCTCATCGCTGACTACTGCATGGAGAGATTTTTGGAGAAGTTTGGGGTACAACAGAGAGCCTTGCACGCTGCATCGAACCATAAAGCTGCTACTCCTAGTTGTAGCAACACTGACAATTACAGCGGTGGTATGTCTAAGGAAAAAGTCATAGCCATGTACGATTTGTATCAGTCGTCACCTGGGATGGGATATGCAAGAGTTGGCAGAGAATTCGGTTTAACAGGTGACAGTGATAGAGTCAAGTATATTGTCAAGAACGCCATAAATAAATATAAAAAAGAGAGAGGCTTGTAGGGCGACCTTAATGTGAAGAAGGCGCATTATCCGCAAGGGTGGTGCGCCTTTGTTAGTTCTACGAGTGATTCCAGTCTTACACCCCATACACCCCATGATAATCAAAGGTTTATTGCGAGTTGGCAGTAAGGGTGTAAGGTGTAATATCCCCGTGTATACACCGAAAAAAAAAACACCACCCAACATTTGAGTGATGTGGTTTGTGATTACTTCCAACATGTGGCGTTGCTCTTGACATGCACTGTTGTGAACGTCTTGAGCTCAGCAATTAGTGCTTTAACTTTGTCGTCGTCAGGCTCTGGCAGTTGCACCTGACGCACACTGTTCCTTCCAATGTTCACCTGCTTTGGTTGACAGGCTTTCAACATCGCTACCATCTCATCAAGATCGAAATCCATGAGAGGCTCGCACGTAACGAAAGTGTCGATGCCATGTGATGCTATCTCAGCCATAGCTTGAACACGCTCTTCAGGACGAGGAGCGTTGCACATAATATCAGAATACCAGCGATTGGTCTCTAAAGTAGTACATAAGACCGCCTTGCCAGACTGAAAGATCTCATGCCCAAGAAACTCTAGAAAGCGTAGTGGATTCTTCGATTGAAAGAGGTACCGGTTCGTGAATTCGTGGCACCGATCAAGCACACGCCGAATCCACTCCGACGGCACATTCATAGCCCACATGTCGGTGCTACTGCCCACGAAGATGAACCTGCCGCTGCCGAGATTTGTTTTGAATTCTTTCTCGTCCAGGCAGATATCACCTAGAGCAATATTGAACATGAATTTCATAAAGCAGTACAGGCAGTCGTGAAAGCACTTGCCTTTGATGAAGTTAAGTGTATGAGTCACAAAAGAGTACATGTTGCCAGTTGATTTATTTAACGACATAACTAAATGATTTAATTGGTTTGTAAATAAAGTTATTAATCACTGATTGCACCTCGAGGCTGGTACTACGCCTGCAATCTTCCCACATAGCAAGTTGATTGCACTCTTCTTTAAATTGTAAATTCACAATTAATCTAAATCGCTTTTATAAACTAATTTATTAATTATCACATACATAAGAATTCAAGGCGGTTTCAAATTCCTGGCATTTTTTAGCTTTTGAATTAAGGCTGTCAGGAGGATAATCACAATCCGCTCAAGAACCAGCTCAAGAACCCGCTCAATCCCTCGCTCATGCTCTCACAGGACCTCATCGCTATACCTCACTCCTCGCAATCTATATCTCTCCACTCCCGTGGTCTAAGGCGGGAGTGGAGAGGATTGCTTGTCATTCGGGTTTGCACACATGTAGCACAAGATAAAGAACGGCTCGCTATCGCTCACCCAATCCGTAAAGAAGAGGGGGTGTGTCGCTGCGTTTTCTCTCCTCTCCGGATTAAGTGAGTCTTGGCGAACTGTTATTATCCCTATAAAAATGTCCAATTTTTTTTAGAAAATTCTCATTTCTATTAAGAAATACAAAAAAAATGGACACTTTATGAAACAGGAAACCAGTTCCTCTCACATGCTAAAATGTCCTGATTTTGAAAAAAACAACACCACATTAGAGTGATGTTGTAGAAATTGTTGCATTAGTGAGAACTCTTATACTCACTATATGACTTGTAGTTGCCACGATATACACCAAACGATGAGCCTGTCTTCTCGTAGGCTCGTCTTGCTTCCCATTCAAGTTTTCTCTCATCAAAGCCTGTCGGGAGAAATCTAGTCTTTAGGTAATTGATGGCTTTACTCTCATCAACACCTGCTTCACATAGAGTCTTTGCTTGGACAAATACGCTTTTAGTCCTATGTCCATCTGTGTAGTTGACTTTATATCTCATGAACTTCCTGTCAAGAATTTCGATAATTTGCTCATCATTCAGTGGACATCTGGCAGCATTAAGTTTTGCCATGAACATCTCTCCAGGAGATAATACCGGAGCCACATAGTTGCCTTGGCTTGTTGAAGATGAGTCCGAGGATGAAACCTTGTCGAACTCTGGCTTATACTCATAGTGCCATGAAGTTGCTGAAGCGTTACAATATGGATTAGGATCATGGCTCATATAGCAAGCTCTACCGACATCCTCACAACTGTTATCGGGTTTAATACCAATACCACCGAAAGTGTCTATGAATAACTGTTCCACCTGTCGATAGCAATTGGAGTAGTTAGCGATGTTGCAGTTATCGGTTTTAACCACCACCTTCAACCCGTCACCACTTGGACTCCTGAAGAAAGCATACACAAACGGCCATTGAACTATTGTATTCCTAATCATGTTCAGTTCGGCCTCACTCTTATGATCTATGTCGATGCAAACCAGTGAGGATAATGAGATACACCCGTCATTGCTCCTCTCGCTGAAGATGCCCTGCCACATGACAACAGGCAGCAACTCTCTTTTTGCTGCCTTTCTTTGTTTGTCATCGTGAATGGACCTGATGTAATCAATCTTCTTCGCTATAACTTCATTCGTTTGTATAGCATTGATGACATGGCCAGCTGTGCATCGTTTCCTACCTTCATGGTCTTTTGTGTCACATATACAATGGAATGTGCTCACAACAATTTTACTTAAATTATCCATAATCACTTGTTTTTAATGATTTTATATCCGTTAGTTCGTTGATTGTTAATTGTAAATTTCTTAGGTATAACATCAGCAAACATCTCAATATCTGTCGCTTTAGCCGTCTTGTTCATTCCGAGGCGATTATACTCAGCCTGAATCATTGACTTTATCTCAGCGTTGGAGTATGTTCTTCCCTCTTCCAAGTCCAGAGAAACATCGCCCCACTTTGACAGGTCTTCCAGCTCGCGTTGCAGATTTGCCTCGATGTAAGCGCAACGTCTTATCCTTTCTGCACCCAGCTCACGATAGTATTGCTTGTATTCCAGCGGTATTGCCGATGTGTTCTCAATCATCTCAAGCAATACTGGATTATGTTCAACGGCATCGACATATAGCTCCATTCTGCGTTGAAAGTTGTTGTCGGCCATAAACTGTGTCATGAACATGTTGAACTGCTGGTCAACTTGAGCCTGCTGATGAGAGGCGTTGAAACCGGCGCTCTTCATATAACTGGCCATCTTGTACGTGTTAGTGTATTGTTGTGACTTTATCTCTATTGCTCTGAGATCGGCAACAAAAGCGAGGTTATTGCAGACTGGCACAGCGCTTCCGTCTGCTGCAATTTCAACATCCAGGTAGTCGTTGCTGTATTTCTCGACCTTTTGAGCCACCAGTAATTTGTTCTTCAACGCATCCACATTTGCTCCCGATAGAGTGTTCACCAAATACTCGGTATCCTGCTTCTTATTAAAGACCTCCTGTGTCATCGTCTTAACATCAATCTGCTCTGTATCTGTATTTTTGTAATAGTAGTAGATGTCGTTCCTGAACACGTTATTTCTTGACCTGCATCGTCCTGCTATCTGCGGCAGGTCAATCGATATGTCAAGAGTCATGTTCTCCCTGTTGCAGTCGGAGAATATAAACGTGGTGGAGTTGTCAGAGAAGAAGTCAGTCCCCTCAAATGAACACTTGGTCACGAATGTGAAAGGCTTGTTCAAGAGCTGGTAGTTATTCTTCCCTGGCACTGAACCCACCCTAAACCCCACTTTCCTTAGTGCGGCCCGGTTCTTGTCTTCGTTAGCACAGATAATCAAAGTCTCTCTTGGAGTGAGACTGCACTTCCTGATGATGTTCACGATATCCCGAACGCTGTTCAAGAAAAACACGCCCTCTTTAGAGTAGTATGTCACCCCGTTTACGATTTTGGTCTTGAAATAACCGTCGTTCTTATAACCGTTGTAGATTTTCTCAAACGCGGTGGCACAACTCGTCATCTTTGAGTAGTAGATGTTGGCTCTCTCGATTCTTGACGGGTGCCACTCCAGGTTCACAACGGGCATATACTCGAATTCGTCCAGCATTTGCAGATAGAGATCCTTCAGTGGAGTCGCACTGATATAGACAATTCTGTTTGGCAACGTATTTAGCCGGTGCAATAGATTGATCTCTGTGGACCCTTTCAGCTTGACATCCGTAAATATGCATGTAAACTCGTCCACGACAATAGTGAATCGGTCCATAAGCCCCCAATCGTGAAGAGTGTCAATAACAACCCCCATAGAGTCGTATGTAACCATAATCTTCGGCACCTTAGAATCTGTCCATGGTGTTTCTTGACAGTCTTGCAGGTAACGTCTTAGCTCGTCAATCGTATTATTCACTGTCGAGCCTTTCACGCTCCTGTCAAAGTAGAACAAGTTATTGGCCGTTCTCGGGTCATTAAGCTTACTCTCAATCAACCGTCGCCGTGGACTCACAAGAATCACTGGCGAGTTATTGGTCAAGTAATAGTCAGTACAACCGCAGCCACATATTTCTTTGTTCAAGATAATGTGACCTGGTGGCAAAAATGTTTCAAAGTCTTTCCACATCGACAAATACTCATACTCTGCTGGTACTTTAATTTTTATCTCTTTCATCATCTTTTCCAATATTAATTTCATGAAAATCTTTAGTCCTCATACCTATTAGATTTTTAAGGGGTGGCAATTCCCCTTTGTTTATTTTCATCATTCATATATAAAGAAAAATGGCTCTCGACTTATCGCCGCAGAGCCATAACTGACATGCACCTAGAATATAGTTACCATTTATCTTAATCACATTCCATGATATAGTTCTTTGCCTGGATTTAGTTCTACATTCCTCTTGTGCTTGTCTTCTTTCTTTTTTAACTGGTAAGATTTGAACCTCTCGTCATCATATTCAACCCACATCAAATTGTCAGATGAGAAGTTCTTTCAATCATTGTCTATATGTAGAATTTGGGGGCAAGAAAGTATCATATCATCACCTTGGATATAGCCAGCTACATTCATGATTTTATCAATGTCGACACGTTCATGATATATGCTCCTGGGCCTTGATACAGCAATATGTGGATCAATACACACCTCTAGCTCGATATCTGGATCATATAAACTATCATGGACCATCATTGTTTTACCGTCCATCTCTATATGGCCATCTTTGAAGGCGGTTATGCGATTTCCACAACAGTTGAGCACAATTGAATCCTCTGCGGTGTGTTCATAGTGATGTATTGCCCATTCAAGGTTGTTAACGTCGCAGTTCAGCCCATCTCCGTCCTTGTGGTTTATCATGTATCTCTTGCCGTCAACCGGCATTGGGGAGCCAAAGCATCTCATTACCGCCAAATCTAGTCTAATGGATTTATTCTTATTAACTTTGATAAACTTTCTGCCTCTATCGTCGATTATGTTTAACTGCCTATAGCCTCCCCATCTGTTGTTTGGCACACCAGCGACAGTACCGTCTTTTGAAACATAAACCTTACCGGCAAAGTAGTACCGGCACAAAGTTCCATTAATTTCCGCTGTTTTAATCATAATGTTCTTTACTTAATTGATTGTTAATTACTTTTTCCTTCTCGTGCTTTCGACTGGTGATTCTAAGTGTCAAGCCTTTATGCGCCAAAAACTGAACCAGTCTTTCGTACAGCTGTTTCCTTTGACGTTTTCTAGGACAGATAGCGTAGATATTGCTGAGCTTTATACTCATTTCATATTCTTTGCCGTTATCGTAGGCTTGCCTAAAACCTTCGTCGTAATTCTTTAAAGCCTCAATATCAAGAGAAAAATATCTTTCTTCAACATCAAGGTTGTGCTTAAAAGTTGCTTCCATTTCACTTGGTTTTAATAATAAGTTCCACCCCCATTTTATTAAGGGCATGAATTAATGATTTATAAGCGTCCTTGCGTCTACGTTCTCTAGGGCATACAGCAAGCAAATCATGTAAAGTGGTTTCTATAATGAAGCCGCTTTGAAGCTCATGCCCATCAAAAAAAGCATTCTCAAGCCGCTTTATGTCGCCGTCGATGTCATGCTTCGTCCTTGAGCATGTATTGGTTTTGCTCTGGATTTCGCTTGTCTCCTCAGGCGATGCACTCATAATCTCACGTTTTACAACATCTACGGCAGGACGAGCGCTTTTATCCTGCCGCTTTGGTTGTAACTCTGTTCCCCAAAGGGTGGAGAACATAGCTTGCATTAATTGAATCATATTATCTTTTTATACATCATACAGTAGGTTTGTTTTCAACTTCATCTTGAAGATTTGACATGCCCTCTCGTTCCATTGCAACCATTATCTTCAAGTGGTCGGCAAGGCATTCCATGCCATCGACAACAATATCGGATTTAATGAGAAATCCGATGTTGTCAATTTCACCTATAGGTGTCTTAAAACTGAGATAAGCCCAGTTTTTATCATACTCATTTAGAGTGATGTCATATTCAATAGAGTTATTCATTACTCTCATTTTCTCTTTTTCTTTCGACATAAGCATTAAAATTTAATTAAAAATTTTCCATTAATAAGGATTTCTCGTCATCTTGAACCACCTTTTTCATCATTAAGGTTTTGAAGTATTATCATCGGCATTTTTCAACTTTCAGAGCCTTTTTAGTTTCTTTGCTGATGATGGGCTCGATTTTGGCACTATCATGAATTATCTTTGTGGGCGAAATTGATAATGTGAGTAATTTTTGTTGCAAATTGCTTGTATAATCGGTAAATTTGCAACCATTAAGCAATAATCATGTGGCCGAGTAAAAGGGATATGATAGATATGGTGAACGGGTTGTGCCTCATTCAGGATAAGATTAAAGCCGAATATGGAATGCCTGACTTCATCCAAGAGCCAAAAGTCGCCAATGTAGAGGCCCTGAAGGTTCCAATGTTCTATGTGTGGCATAAACTTGGGTATGGCAGCACTTATACACTGCCACCACGAGGAGCAAACGCATATTGGTTGGCGAGCTTCAAGACTTCACCACCAGAGTATCTATCCGAGTGCATCAGGTTGCTCCAGCATGGTGAGATTCCATACGTTGACATGGACCTCAAGAATTCATTAATAGGCTTTTATTCAGATATTTCAGAAGCATATAATATCTAAGGACACAAGAGATTTAACAAACTAGACATTATACTTAATTACATAAATATTAGAACATAATAGAGAGTGGAAAAAATAAAACTGACTGAAAGAGGCAAAGAAATCCTTCTTCTTTTAGATAATGAAGAATACATACTTCAAGACACAGATGAGGAAGCTAAAGAGCTTTTATTCCTTACCATTGAAGGACTTATTGGATCGAAGACACAAGTCGCGTCTCAGTATCCTCTCATTTATTTAAAGCCTAAAGGCAAAGCTTATCTTTTGTCTAATCCTAATCTTGATAATCCATCCATTTGGGATGACACAAAATTTAAAATAACTACTATTATTTCTATTATAATTTTGGGGTTAACCATTATATCTCTTGTATTACAACTCATATAACTATAATAACAAACTCTTTAAATCCGTACTCACGAAGTGTTGTTTTATCTTTATTTAATTGCTGACAAAGAAATAATGTATCATCTAGAGTCTAAATCTTCTTTGCCTAATCTTTATTGAAGGCCACTATGGTATTAAGAGCGAAAGGAACGCCATGCTCCTTATCCGTTCCTTTGTAATAGAAAACCACATTTGGGTCTTCCAGTAGATGTGTTCTGAGTATATACATAACTGAAAAAGAAACCATTGGCAAGCGAGCGTGAGAGATTGTACAGGGTCATCAGTTAGCCAAGATTCGTGCAGCACGTAGCACTTGCCAATTAAATGGATGGAAGGGTTAGCTATTCGTAAGGACAGCCGAGAATTATGATCACGTTCAGCTGACGAATTTCGTGCAGAACCCTTATCTCCACCCAAGTTAGGTTTCTGGTGCAAAGTTAGTGTTATTTGGCTTGCCGACCATAACCAACAGCAGGAAACGATTTGGCAGAAGCATAGTAGCAGACTCTCTGAAATCGTTAAGAACAATGAGGGTGTATGGCTGTCACAGCGTTTGTTCTACATCATCGGCTCCCTTTCCCTTCTGTCAATCATAACGATTGTGTTGGAGATTGCCTTCTATGTGTATTTC